>CAMBIM010000309.1 GCA_945867505.1 Chitinophaga pinensis | reverse complement strand
AATTCTTCTTGCATCGGCTTATGTGGCAGAAGTAATTGGCATTCATGCTCTATTCGGTGCGTTCTTAGCTGGCGCTATTATGCCTAATAATTTTTCTCTACGAAATCTTTTTACAGAACGTATAGAAGATGTAAGTACGTTTTTACTGATGCCGTTGTTTTTTGCTTTTACCGGTTTAAGAACGCAAATAGGTTTGCTGAACGACTCGCAATTATGGCTCATCTGTTCAGTTATTATTTTTTTAGCAGTAGCCGGAAAACTCATCGGCAGCGCGTTTGCATCAAGGCTTGTTGGCTATTCATTAAAAGATTCATTAAGCATTGGCGTTTTGATGAACACGAGGGGATTAATGGAACTGATAGTGCTTAACATCGGTTACGATTTAGGAATTCTGAAACCCGAAATTTTCACCATGATGGTATTTATGGCACTTGCCACCACCTTTATGACAGCCCCTGCATTAAACCTTATTGAAAAGATTTTTGCCGAGAAGAAGAACTTATCGAAAAGATAATTGTTTCTTTACCTAAAACCGGGTATGAAAAATTTACTGCTCTACGGAATCACCACCATTATCTTCTTTGCTATTGATATGGTTTGGCTGGGTGTAGTTGCGCGCAATCTTTACAAACAAAAGCTCGGCTTCATTTTATCGCCCGAAGTAAATTGGGCGGCAGCAATTATTTTCTATATCATTTATATAGGAGGTATTTTGTTTTTTGCTGTATTGCCTGCATCTAAGGAAATGAGCTGGCAAACTGCTTTGCTTAACGGTGCATTGCTTGGCGGCATGTGTTATGCTACTTACGATTTAACCAACATGGCAACTATTGCCAAATGGCCGCTCGAAATTGTAGTAATAGATATAGTTTGGGGAATTGTGCTTACCGGTAGCGTGGCTACTTTGAGTTACATTGCTTCTGCAAAGTTTTTATAGAAATTATTTCAGTAGCAATTTTTCAAAATCTTTTTGTGAGCCGGTAAAAATATTGGCATCGGTATTTCCGTTTATTCCCAGCAAATCAGCTTTGTCGCTGTGCTGCCAAAACAAAAAGTTAATACTGTCCACAGGCGTAATTTCCTGATGATAGTAATGCGCAATCCAAAATGGATACTGTTTAAAATCATCAGCCAGATAATCTTCAATAAAATTCAAGTTAGAATAAATGATGGGCTTTACTTTGTATTTAGATTCTAGCATCGACAAAAAATCATTTAGCGATTTTACTATTTGCGCTTTCGATTTGCCGCGCGTTTCTTCTACATCCACCACCGGTGGCAAATCACCCGCGCTCAACTTTACGCTCGAAATAAAATTAGCAGCTTGCACTTTGGCGTTTCTATCGGGCAGAAAATAATGATAGGCCCCGCGCGTAACATGGTGCGCCTTTGCATCGTCCCAATGCTCATCAAACATTTCGTCTTCAATCAGTAACCCTTCGGTTGCTTTTATAAAAGCAAACTGACACTGAATGGTGTCGCCTAACTGGTTCACCGCCTTCAACTGTTTCCAATCTACATTGTTTTGATAGTGCGAAACGTCAATACCATGAATGTCATAACCTAATGGAAAATCGGTAACTCTTACTTTTGTTTTAATGTATTTATAGGAGAAGTATCGATAGGCTTTACGCATATACTTTTTGTTTTCATAAGCCAAAGCGATGAAAACAACCACCACTACGAAACCGAAAACATATTTCGACCAAACAGGGCGTTTAGCATTTGATTTCTTTTTTGCCATCAACAATTAAACGGTGGCAATCACTTTTAATTCTATAGCAATGCAAGATGGCAATGCATTTACTTCAATCGTGGTTCGGCAAGGCTGGTTATCTTTAAAGTATTCAGCGTAAATGCGGTTGTAAGTTTGAAAATCTCGCTTAATGTCAACCAAGAAAACTGTTACATCAACTATTTTATCCCAACTGCTTCCTGCTCCCTCCAAAGCTGTTTTTACATTTTTAAAAACAGAATGAACCTGTGCCTCAAAATCGTATTCTAAATAGTTTCCGTGCTTGTCCATTTTTAAACCGGGCACGGAGTCTCCTGCCGCTTCACGCGAACCCATACCGCTTACAAATAAAAGGTTACCCACTTGGCGAGTGGCGGGATAAAGGCCCATTGGTTGTGGTAGTTTGTCGCTCATTGTTTTTTGAAATAAAAGTAGGTGGCGAAAATTATAGGCAATTCAATAAAAAGCAAAGGAAGAAAAATGAACCCTTGCAGTATATCAAAACTAAAAGGCCAGTAGACCCAAATTAAATTTGAAATTACAAAAGCCATCAATTGAGTTGTAAGCGAAAAGGTAACACGTTCCAAAGAAAATCCCGTATACTTTTTTATGAAAAGTAATTGAGAAATAAAGCTAATAACAAGCACAGGAGAAGCCAAAAAAAGAGAGAACCCTAAAATATCGCATAACTCAAAATGTTGTTCGGGTTGCGTCATGATTTTATAAAAACATTTTTTGCTTCTGTAAAAAACCGCATCGCTTCCCAGCCTCCTTCGCGTCCAACTCCGCTTGCTTTTACACCACCAAACGGGGTTCTTAAATCACGAACCAGCCAGCTATTTATCCAAACAATTCCTGCTTCCACTTTTTCAGCCACACGGTGTGCGCGTTTTAAATCGTTCGTCCAGATTGTAGCTGATAAGCCATAGTTTACGCTATTCGCCATCATCAAAACTTCTTCTTCATTTTCAAACGGAGTAAGTGTAACTACCGGTCCAAAAATTTCTTCCTGATTGGTTCGGCATTTATAATCTAACCCTTCAATTATTGTTGGTTAAATAAAATATCCATTAGCGCATCTGCCATCTAACTTCAATTCATTTCCGCCACACAAAATTTTCCCGCCTTCTTCCTCTGCCAGTCTTATGTAAGAAAGAATTTTCTGCTTATGCTGAAGTGAAACAATGGCGCCCATATTTGAATCATCATTATTCGGATCACCAACTTTTAAAGATTGTACTCGTGCAACAAATGCTTCTTTAAATTTTGTGTAAATACTTTTCT
>CAMBIM010000308.1 GCA_945867505.1 Chitinophaga pinensis | reverse complement strand
GAGCGCAATCACCCATCAATCTATAGCCCTTCGCAATACCGGTTACGCCATGCAGAGGGTCATTATATTTGGGTGGAAACAATTTTTGTTCCGCTGGATAGCGAGGATGGAACGGAGCACTTGGTACTAAGCCAAAGCCGCGATATAAGAAGGAGTAAAAAATACCAGCAACAATTAGAAGAACGCACGAAAGAATTAGAACGCAGTAATGCCGATTTAGAAACATTCGCCTTCGTATCCTCACATGATATGCAGGAGCCTTTGCGTATGATTTCAAATTATATGCAGCTATTGAAAAAGCGTTATGAAGGCAAACTGGATGAGCAAGCACATGAGTATATTGAGTTTGCTAACAAAGGCTCCATTACACTGCAACAACTGCTTCGCGACTTGCAGGCATTTTCACGTATAACCCGGTCCGATTTTAGAAGTGATGCTGTAAATACAAAAAATTTATTGCAGGATGTATTAAAAAGTATTGAACTGGAATTGAAAGATAAAAATGCGGTAGTTCACAGCGAGAATATGTTGGTGGCTATTGGTGACAGAAATCTCTTGCAGCTTGTTTTTCAGAATTTGATTTTGAACGGCATTAAATACAACAAAAGCGAACAACCGGTAATAAAAATTAGCGCCAAGCATATTGATAGGGCAATAGTTTTTTGTTTTGAAGATAATGGCATTGGTATTAAACCCGAACACCAGACAAGAATTTTTGAACCATTTAATCGCCTTCACACTAAAAATGAATATCCAGGAACTGGCTTGGGTCTTTCTATCTGCAAAAAAATTATCGACCGCATTGGCGGTAAAATCTGGATAGAAAGTGAATTAGGAGTTGGTTCTAAATTTTATTTCTCGCTGCCACTACCCTGAAATTTCTGCCAACCTTTTTTCAAGCGTTTTTACTTGAGTTCCTTCTTTAACTGGAACATTCGCCATAGCATATTCACTTAAAGCAGTAATCGTAAGCGATGGATTTACACCAAGATTACAAGGCATAATAGAACCATCTAAAACCAGAAAATTTTTATAGCCGTGAACGCGGAAGTATTCATCTACCACTCCTTCATCTTTTGTTTTACCCATAGGGCAACCACCTAAAATGTGAGCAGTTGACGCCAGTCCCAGGGTTACCTCCGTCAACGCATTCATCGGTATGCCGTTTACTTTCTTCGCGTAGCGATAAAGCGCCTCCTGACCAACAGGAATAAACGTAGGTACTTTCTGATTGCTATCGTTGGCCATTGTCATGGTTGTTCCGAAAATGCCGCGCTTTAATTTTAGGCGCATACTGTTTTCCAGTGTCTGCATAATCAGGAAAATAATTCCATTATCGGCCGGTGCTTTAGTAAAAAACAATTTGAGGAAAGAAAGCGGCTTGCTGATTATCTGCCCCACAAGTTTTGCTGAACGCACTGCCGGGCTTCCGTTACCTACTGCCAAAGTTCCTAAGTGCATCATACTACCGCTGCCGTTCGGAAATTTACACACCTCAATGTTCGTGTTTTCATCTGGCGAAAAAATGCGCGATATGGCCAACCCGTTATTCAGCTTCCTATCTGCTCCGCCAACCCCGCTAAGCATTTCGCTGTTGGTCAAAATGTTTTCACCCAGTTTATCCGATAGGTTGTTGAGTGTTTTCGTCACATGTTTTTGTTTCAGCAATAAATCCAAGGTGCCCAAAACACCACCGCTTACTACCAAACCTTTTGATCGATACACCTTTTTCTTTTTAGAAAAGAAAGAAGTTGAACTTTCGGTATGAATCAAATATTCATCGTTGATGTTTTCAATTTTAGTAACCAGTGTTTCGGGCAAAACCTGAGCACCAAACTCATGTTCTGCCAGCCATAAATAATTTTTATCGAGTGTGTTCTTGGCGCCATGTCGGCAGCCGACCATACAGGCTGCACATTCGGTGCAACCTTTGCGCAAAGGACCCAACCCTTTAAAATACGGGTCAACTTCTTTGTTGGTATCACCCAAATAAACCCCCACACCATCTACACTGGTAAACGAATTGCCGTAGCCCATGTCTTCCGCCACCTCGCGTAGCACCAAATCTTCGGCATTGTCTTTTAAATATTGTGCCGAGCCCATCATAAACTGCGCTTGTTTATAAAACGGAGCCAGTACCGTTTTCCAATCTTTAATTCCGCTCCATATTTTATGGGTGTAGAAATTTTCTTTCGGCTTCATCAGTGTATTGGCATACACCAGCGAACCGCCACCCACACCCACACCGCTTATCACAAAAACTTCTTTAAAAAAAGTAAGCTTTTGAAATCCAAACCATTTCAGCATGGGCATCCACAAATATTTGGGCAAGTCCCAATCTGTTTTCGGAAAGTCGGTCAACTTCCAGCGTCTGCCCTTTTCAATTACCAAAACCGAATAACCTTTTTCGGCCAGGCGCAAGGCACTTACACTTCCGCCAAAACCAGAGCCGATGACGATGTAGTCGTATTGTTCATTCATTAAACTAAAATACAATTATTAGCATCTCTTGTACATGTTTTGGATAGGCACTCTTACTTAAACATTTACTTTCGCACCGTGGCAAACAAATTCGAAATATCACAACTATCCGGCTGGACAAATACCAACGCCCATCCCTTTGTAATGGCTGGCCCCTGCAGTGCCGAAGGCGAAGAGCAGATGATGAACACCGTTAAGGAAATTGTTCAGCACGCTAATGGCAAAGTGCATATGATTCGCGCGGGCATCTGGAAACCCCGCACCCGCCCCAATAGTTTCGAAGGCGTAGGCGAAATCGGTTTGCCCTGGGTAAAAAATGCGGCTCTGGCTGTCGGATTACCCGTAGCGGTTGAAGTAGCCAACCCCGAACACGTAGAAGCCGCCCTCAAAAACGATATTGATGTATTATGGATTGGCGCCCGCACCACCGTTTCGCCTTTCGCCATTCAGGAAATTGCCGATAGCTTAAAAGGAGTGGATATTCCGGTGCTCATCAAAAACCCCATCAACCCCGACTTAGAATTATGGATTGGTGCCGTGGAGCGTTT
>CAMBIM010000307.1 GCA_945867505.1 Chitinophaga pinensis | reverse complement strand
ATTCAACGGTAATAATGAAAGACTACGTGCATGTAGATACTTTGAAAGTGGATTTTGAAATGACAGCTTCGGCTCAAACTTTAGTTCCGCCCTTCATCTACAGCTTTAAGAATAAGACGAACGCGGCTAACGTAAAATACATGTGGGATTTTGGTGATGGCTACACAGAGGCTTCGGCTAATCCGGTTCACATTTATAACACACCGGGCAACTTTAATGTAAGATTAATTGCTTTCTCTAAAAACGGTTGCACTAACTCAAAAGCAGTGTCTAACAATATTCAAATGGGAACAAGCTTATTGGGCGAATAAGTATTCAACAGATAAATAAAAAAGGGGATGAATCTTTCATCCCCTTTTTTATTTAATAGCTACAAGCATTTCTATAATTCGGTTGAGTTTATATATTTGCGCTCCTTCTAAAGGAATGCACCTGTAGCTTAACTGGATAGAGCATCTCACTACGGATGAGAAGGTTAGGGGTTCGACTCCCTTCAGGTGCACAAAAAATGCGTCCCGATTGAATCGGGACGCTTTTTTATTTAGTCCTTCTCCTTCAGGAGAAGGTGCCGAAGGCGGATGAGGCATTACTTTTTATCACTTCCCGGGTTCTTCGCAATGTTTTCGCGCATAGAAGTATCGGCTTGTATGTTCTGCATTTTGTAATAGTCCATTATACCTAACTGACCATTGCGGAATGCTTCTGCAATAGCAATTGGAATCTGCACTTCGGCTTCAATTACCTTAGCTCGTGCTTCTTGTGCTTTAGCTTTCATTTCCTGCTCTAAGGCTATCGCCATTGCTCTGCGTTCTTCTGCTCGTGCCTGTGCTATGTTTTTATCGGCATTCGCTTGGTCCATTTGTAAGCTGGCACCAATGTTTTTTCCAATATCAATATCAGCAATATCAATAGAAAGAATTTCGAAGGCAGTTCCGGAGTCTAACCCTTTTGCCAATACTACTTTCGAAATGCTATCAGGATTTTCCATTACCGATTTGTGAGAGGCTGCCGAGCCAATAGAAGTAACAATACCTTCTCCCACACGCGCTAACACAGTTTCTTCACCGGCACCACCCACCAACTGTTTAATGTTAGCCCGAACGGTTACACGGGCGCGAGTAATTAACTGTATACCATCTTTTGCAACAGCTGTTACCGGTGGCGACTCAATTACTTTTGGATTTACTGAAAGCTGAACAGCCTCAAATACATCGCGACCTGCAAGGTCGATAGCAGTGGCTGCTCTAAAATCTAATTCAATGTTTGCTTTATCTGCACTGATGAGTGCACGAACTACCTTGCTGATATTTCCACCTGCCAGGTAATGTGCTTCTAACAAATCGCGCTCAATAGGAATGCCCGCTTTAGTAGCGGTAACCATAGCGTTAACAATAATCGATGGCGGAACTCTGCGAAAGCGCATAAACACCAATTGCATTAAGCTAACATGCACATTGGCAAACTTTGCCGATAGCCAGAGTGGAATAGGCAGAATCCAAAACAGAATAAGAATAACTACTACAATTATTCCGGCAAGAACAAATACTGGTAAGTCCATAGGGTTATGATTGAATTGGTTTTACAAAAATTTTATCGTTGGTAATTTTAATAATTTCTACAGCAGTATCGCGCTGAATGTATTCTCCATTGCTGTAAATATCTACTTTATTGTCAGCAAACATTCCCTTGCCGTTGGGCCGAAGTTCAGTCACCGTTATGCCTTTATCGCCTACGGTGTAAAGATTTTTTTCAAGTTCGTTTACCTTCCCTTTTATTTCGGCTTTCATAGCCAGTTTGTTGCTTTGTATTACTTTAAAACCTGCTACCACAGCTATTAAACAAGCAATGCCGGTAGATGCCGCAGTAATGTTCCCCCATTTAGTGCCGTAGCTTGAATAGATGAGCAACACACCAATAACCAATGCAATGCCACCTACAATACCAAACATAGTAGTGCCGGGAATCAGAAATATTTCCAAGAACACAAGTGCTAGGCCAACGAAAATAATGATGAGGATAATCCAAAGCATGGTGAGCGAATATATAAGTAAATGTGATTAGCCGAATGGTTAGTTAATTAATATATAGCCACGAATTTCACGAATTACTTTTGAATAGTTATGGCTGCTTCGTGACAATTTGTGTAACTATTGGCTGTAATTATTATTTATAATTCGTTCAATAATAAAAGTGAATTCGCTTAGCATAATGGCGGTGGCTCCCCAAATAATATGCTCCTGATAAATATAAGCAGGAACCTGAACCACATTGCCGTTAAATATTTTCATCTCTGTTTTAAGGTTGATGTTGTTGGAGTCAAGAAAAAAAGAAACCGGTATCTCCACCACTTTTTCTACTTCGGTTTCCTGGGGCATAAAATCCGAAACACTTTCGGCAAAGCCAACTGTTGGGTGAACAAGAAAGTTGCTTGGCGGAATATATAACTCACTCAAACTTCCTATCACTTCAATTTTATTTTTGGTTACACCCACTTCTTCTTCGGTTTCGCGCAAAGCAGTTTGAATTAAATCTACATCGCCTTCATCTTTCTTGCCACCGGGGAAACTCATTTGCCCGCTATGTACACCTTCGTAAGTTTTACGCTGCGTAAAAACAAGATTCAGTAAATCATTCTTCTTATACAACAACACCATTACTCCGCTTACACGCGGGTTCATCTGCAAAATATCTTGTTTAGATAAGTTCGGGCGATAAGGTGGAGCCATGCGATATTGCGCTTCTTCACCGGGCAATGGTTGACGCAATTCTTCGCGCAGTTTTTCAATTATTGTTTTATCAAACTTCATTACTGCAAGTTTAGTTTTTCAATTCGCAACCACCGATTACAATTTTTGAAGCGAAGAATTATCTTTGGCACCCTTTTAAAATACGGACACATAAAATTTACTACATGCTATCGCGATTTACTGCTACAGGCGTAACTGCTGACGACAAAGAAGTTGTTCTTGCTTACCAACTTAAAGAAGAAGAATTTAAAGTTGACTTATTCATTGTTCCAAAAAAATCGTTGAAAGGAGAACTGTTGGAACAGC
>CAMBIM010000306.1 GCA_945867505.1 Chitinophaga pinensis | reverse complement strand
CCATGGTTTAATTTGGTTTAGTGATGGAAAAGTAAAAACGAAATGCATCCTGCAAAAAATCTACCGCTATAAGTTATGCACACATATTCTCACATTTACCTATGAAATGCCCCGTAAAAATTTATAGACCTTCTTTTACAAAACAATCTACGGGCATTCAATACCTCCTTTAAAAATAAATTATAGCGGTATTAAAATTGAAAAAAAATGTTTTCCATAACGCGTGAAATTATCGGCTTGGTAAAAAAAATTATATTCGCACAACCAATCTAATGATGCAACCACGCATTCTACTCGACAGCAAAAAACTTAATCTCACTATTACCCGTCTTTGTCATCAGTTAATTGAACAGCATAAGGATTTTTCTAATTCTGCAATAGTAGGAGTGCAGCCTCGCGGAGTTTTTTTAGCTGATAGAATACATAGGAAACTGACCGAAATTTTAAAGAAGAAAAATATTGATTACGGTAAGCTGGATATTACTTTTCATAGAGATGACATCCGGTTGAAAGATAAACCGATGTTGGCCGATGAAACGGA
The DNA here is from genome assembly GCA_945867505.1 of Chitinophaga pinensis. Taxonomy (GTDB): domain Bacteria; phylum Bacteroidota; class Bacteroidia; order Chitinophagales; family LD1; genus Bog-950. The sequence goes on along the minus strand of CAMBIM010000306.1, from coordinate 2,535 downwards.
TATTGAGTTTTCGCTGGAAGGAAAAAATATTATACTGATTGATGATGTGCTTTACACCGGTCGCACTATACGTTCGGCACTGGATGCTATGCTTGCTTTTGGCAGACCAGCCGATGTAGAATTGTTAGTACTTATTGATAGAAGACTGCAACGTCACCTGCCCATACAAGCAAAATATGTAGGTAAAGTGATTGATTCTATAGCTGCCGAAAAAGTAAAAGTAGAATGGAAAGAGACCGATGGAGCAGATAAAGTTTGGATTGTAGGAGATGATGACAAAGGATAATAGTTAACTAAATATATAAATGGGAGCACTCAGTCAAAAGCATCTTTTAGGAATTAAACACCTTCAGAAATCAGACATTGAACTCATTTTTCAAACGGCAGATAATTTTAAAGACATTCTTCAGCGGCCGATAAAGAAAGTTCCTTCACTTCGAGATATTACCATTGCCAATTTATTTTTTGAAGATTCTACCCGAACAAGAATATCTTTTGAACTTGCTGAAAAGCGTTTGAGTGCCGATATTATTAACTTCTCTGCTTCCGGTTCATCGGTAAAGAAAGGTGAAACACTTTTAGATACAGTGCGCAACATATTAGCCATGAAGGTAGATATGATTGTAATGCGCCACAGCAGTTCAGGTGCGGCTAACTTCTTATCAGAAAATATATCCGCCAACATCATCAATGCCGGTGATGGCACACACGAACACCCCACACAAGGTTTGTTAGATGGTTACTCGGTGCGCAGTAAGTTCGGAGAACTGAAAGGATTGAACTACTTAATTATTGGCGACATTAAACACTCGCGCGTAGCCGGTTCCGATATTCCTTTAATGCTGAAGATGGGTGCTAAAGTAAAGGTATGTGGTCCGCCAACGCTTATACCAAAGCATATTGAAGAACTGGGAGTTACCTATGAACCTAATTTGAAGAAAGCATTAGAGTGGTGTGATGTTGCCAACGTGCTTCGTATTCAGTTAGAGCGGATGGATATAAAGTTTGTTCCATCATTAAGAGAGTATTCGCTTTTCTACGGAGTAAACAAAGCACTTCTAGATTCTGTCAATAAGGATATAACCATCATGCACCCCGGCCCAATCAATCGCGGTGTGGAGTTGAATAGCGATGTAGCAGATTCAAAGCAATCACTCATTCTTCAGCAAGTAGAAAACGGTGTAGCTATTCGTATGGCGGTGTTGTATTTGTTGGCGGGAAGGGCTTAACGCTTCGACTTCGCTCAGCGTGACATTACTCTTTGCCTATTTCTTCCAGCCTTCAGGATTCTTATACCACTCAATAAGTGTTTCCTTTTCATGCGCTTTAATGTAGTCTTGTTTAAAAGCTACATCTAATAGCGTAGGATAATCGGAGAGTGTAAAGAACTTACACTTAGCTTCTTCAAACGCAATAATCGATTTGCCAAAGCCATAAGTAAAGATAGCACCCAAACCAAGCACCTCGGCACCGGCATCGCGCAAAGCATGAACAGACTTTAAAGAACTGCCACCGGTAGAAATTAAATCTTCTATAACAACTACCTTTTGTCCTTGGTCCAGTTTTCCTTCAATCAGGTTTTCCATTCCGTGCGCTTTTGGTTTATCGCGCACATATACAAAGGGCTTATTCAGCACATCGGCCACCAATGCACCGTGAGGAATACCTGCTGTTGCCACACCCGCAATTACATCACAATCTTTAAACTCTTCGGCAATGGTGTCGGCAAATGCTGTTTTAATGTAAGTTCGCACTTTAGCATACGAAAGAGTTTTGCGGTTATCGCAGTAGATAGGGCTTTTTAATCCGCTTGCCCAGGTAAACGGGTCTTCGGGTTTAAGCACTACAGCTTTAATTTCTAACAGATACTCGGCAACTTCACGTGCTATAACGTTATTATAAATCATACAATGGTTAGAGATTTTAAAATTTACTACAATGATTCGTTTGTGCAGGTCACCAGCGACCGCACGCAAATGAATAAAAAGTTTGCTACCATTTTTAGAGAAGAGCGGGAAATAGAAAAGTTTTTCAGCCACTCCGAAGCTTTTTTTGATGGCAAAACCAATCGTAACATACTCGCCATTACTACTAATGCTGAGAAAGTAATGCGCAACTTTCGCGGACAGGTAAAGATGGTAATTGCCGGTGGCGGTATAGTATTTAATGAAAAAGATGAATTGCTGATGATTCACCGCAGAGGCAAATGGGATTTAGCCAAAGGCAAAATTGAAGAAGTAGAAAACATAATTGACGGAGCTAAACGCGAAGTAGAAGAAGAAACCGGTGTGATGATTGAAAGCGTTACAGACAATCCCCTTATTACTTACCACGCTTACCGGTTAAAAGGAAAGAACTCTTTAAAAGCAACCAGTTGGTATGAAATGAAAGCAAAGCCTAATCAACTTAAACTCACTCCGCAAATTGAAGAAGATATTGATGAAGTGCGCTGGGTAAAGAAGAGCGATTTGCAAAACTATCAGCACGAATGTTATCTGCTGGTTTGGGATTTGATTAGGAAATATCAGCAATAAG
>CAMBIM010000305.1 GCA_945867505.1 Chitinophaga pinensis | reverse complement strand
AGGGTGTTACACTCTGCCGCAATTTTTTTTAATGCCCACGCCATGAGTAAAAAGGTCTTTTCAATTATAGCAGCCATCTTCTTCTTCAACTTTATAATTGCCCAAAACCCTGAAAAACCAAAACTGATTACCGGTCCTGTTGTGGGCTCAGTAACAAAAAACTCTGCCCGCGTTTGGATTGCCTACAAAGGCGATGGACAAAACATGATGTGGTTGATTGATACCGTAGAAAAATCAGTTCATCAGCCTACCGGTTATAATAAAATAAACGGGCCTAAAGGTGTGGCTACCCTAAACATGGATTTTACAGATTTACAGCCCGAGCATGTTTACAGAACAGCTTTTATTAAAGAAGTAGGCTTGCGCCCTAAATGTGTGTTTACCACACAAGCCGATTCGGCTGTAAAAGATTTCGATTTTCTGGTGGGTTCCTGCGCATTGATGAATACCGATTTTTCGCGTTTTGTTTTTCCGGGTTTTTCTGCCGGTATTTTTGAGATAATGCGCAGAAGAAAATCCGACTTTATGCTTTGGTTGGGCGACAATATCTATTACCTGGGCAAACAGTATAACAGTTATGATAACATGTTTAACCGTAACCTGAAAGTGCGCAACTACTTTCCGGTGCTGCAACTTTTCTTAGCACAACAACCCAACTACGCTATTTGGGACGACCACGATTATGGTTGGAATGATGCCGACCGTACTTTCCCGTTAAAAGATACTGCGCTAAAAGTATTTAAAGGCTTTTGGCCAAACACGTATAATGTAGACGACTCGTTAAAAGGAAATTATTTTAGCTATCGCTATTACGATGCCGAGTTTTATATGACCGATGACCGGTTTTACCGCGCGCCCGAAGGCGATACTGCCGGTGATTATTTCGGGCCGCAACAAGTAGCTTGGCTAAAGGATAAATTGATAACGAGCAGCGCTACCTTCAAATTTATTTGCAGCGGCTCTCAGGTACTTAACGATAGTTATTATGGCGAGTCGTATGCCAAGTATCCCGTAGAGCGCAATAACCTGCTCGATTTTATTGCCGAGAATAACATTAAAGGTGTCATCTTCCTTTCGGGCGATAAACACTTTAGCGAAATGAGCAAGCGCGATTGGAAAGGATACCCGATGTATGACTTTACTTCTTCGCCTTTAACTAGCCCTGTTATTAAAATTAGAACAAATGGTTTTGTCAATAAATACTCGGTAGCAGGCACCTTACTTTACCGCAAAAACTTTGGCATTATTTCTATTACGGGCGAAGCCAACAACCGAAACTGTAAAATGGAAATATTTGGAAAGGGAGGCGATAAGAAATGGGAATATGTAGTGAACAGTAACGATTTACAACGGAAGCAATAGATCACTTTCACTATCCATAAACCTTAAAATACTATCATTGTTTTAAAACTTTAAAACAACATATTTGCAATGTTGTTTTAACACGGGCAATTATGGTAGACGAACTTACAGAAAAAGAAAAACGTATATCGGCTGATAGAAAACGTACGAACATTCTGCGCGTACCTGAACAAGCAGCTATTGCTTTTTTGTGCCGCTACATGCCACCTTTTATTTCGCCTGATATGCTTACCGCTATTTCGTTGCTGGCAAGCATTATTATTTTCTACGGTTTTTGGTTGGCTAAGGGCAACCCTTACTTTTTTGCGGTTTCAATTTTCGGCATTGCCTTACAGTGGTTTGGCGACTCGCTTGACGGACGCATTGCTTACTACCGCAACATACCGCGCAAATGGTATGGCTTCGCTTTAGATATGTGTATGGATTGGGTTTCTACCGTATTGATGGGTTTAGGCTTTTATTTTTATTTGCCCGATGAGTTTAAAATTGTTGCTTTTGTATTTATTGCCTGCTATGCCTGGATAATGATTCTTACCTTAATGAAATACAAGATTACCGGTAAATACAGCATTGATTCCGGCCTGCTTGGACCTACCGAACTTCGTGTTGGCATTTGTGGAGTATTGCTCATTTCAATGTTCTACCCTAATGTATTGATTGTTTTTGCCTGCGGATTGGTAGCCATTGTAACAGTTATTGATTTTGTAGAGTTTAAAAATGTGCTCAAATTAGGCGACCAGCGCGATAAAGAGGAAAATGCAAAAAAAGGACGCGCATAATTCCTCTCCGGCAAATACTCTTCGCCATTCTATTTACACTTTCGGCAAAGCTCAAGCCTCTGCATTTACAGGCGGCATGTTTGATTATGGAGTGATGATTCTGCTTACAGAATTTGCGCACATCCATTACACCCGCTCTATAATAATAAGTGGCATATTGGGCGCAGTTGTCAATTTTTCGTTAAACAGATATTGGGCATTTAAAAAACACGATGAATCATATCGCAGACAATTGCGAAGATTTATTTTTGTAGTAGCAGGAAGTATTGCATTAAAAAGCTCCGGCACATACTTACTTACAGAATTGCTGCACTTAGACTATAAAATAAGCCGGCTATTTGTAGATGCTGTGGTATCACTTGGCTTTAACTTCACGCTACAAAAGTATTGGGTATTTAAGAAGTAATCGTTAAGATACTCACAAGTTAGTTCTTAGCATAACGGCAAAGTGGTCGCTTAAATCTTTATGCTTTTTATTCCATTGTTGTGTGTAGCGCATTATGCTTCGGGTAGTATTGGTAAACGTTACTCCTTGATGTTTTACAAAAACATAATCAATTAAGTTTCTGCGGGTAGGATTGTAAGTATCCATATCATTCAACAAATGATCGCTGGTGCATTTAAGTTCTGTGCAAATATCACCATTCTGCATTTGCAGCGCATCCATCAACCTTGGGTAAAGAAATGTATCTACAATCTTGGTATTAAAATCGCCACAGGCAAATTGCGGCACACCGGCTTGCTCGTGACGCTTCAATAACTCACCTGCTTCTTTGTACTGCGAAACTTTCAACTCGCGGCTTCCACCGGCTTCCATGTGTGTGCCCAGCAATTGAAATTTTTTAAGTGGATGCTCCACCACCACCAACAACGCTCCTTTACGCGCTAACTTATCAATGCCTTCTAACCATGAATACCTTCTGCTTTCTACTTCCTTCACCGGGTACTTACTGAATCCCAATACTCCACCTGCGCGCTTGTAGGTAATTACTTTACGGTTTTGAAACCCCTGGTGGTGAGGAT
>CAMBIM010000304.1 GCA_945867505.1 Chitinophaga pinensis | reverse complement strand
GTAGGGTTAAAAAAGTAGGGTTCAGGACCATCGTACGCCACATTTTCATCTAAAAAAAAGATTGCTTTAGACATAATACAATAATTATTTGTTGTGTTTTCAAAAATAGCATTTACAAGAAAGAACTGAGTAAATCACCCTGACCAACTTAAAGCAATAATAAACTCGAATATTTCTATACTATTAGATAAAAAAATCGTGTATTCGTGTACAGTTTAAATAAAATCGATATTGCCGGATTAACTTATTAAATTCACTGATAACTCAGATTTTTGTGCTAATAAATTTGATATAAGAAATGGCTAAAGTAACTTTTGCAGCATTGGGTACCGAGCAGTTAGGCATCAGCATGCTTTCTGCTATTGCAAAAAGGGACGGACATCAGGTTGGCTTGGCTTTTTCAGCATCACTTTTTCACGACCGGTTTAATCTTGAAATGCCGTGGCTGTCTCCTTATTTTGACGATACGCAAGAAGTCATAAAAGCGATTGAAAAACAGCAGCCCGATGTATTGGCATTTTCACCACTCACATCTACCTACCAGTGGGCATTGGGCATTGCAGAAAAAGCAAAACAATTAAATCCGGAAGTAAAAACGGTTTTCGGGGGGGTTCATGCTTCTGCTGTACCCCATTTGCTTCTAAAACGACCAGCTATTGATTATGTAGTAGTGGGAGAAGGCGATGTAGCATTTCCGAAAATTATTCAATCGATACAAAATCAGGATGACAACACCCCAATTGTAAATACAAAATTCAAATCAAAATCGGGCGGCATCATTAGCGGATTACAAAGCGGATTTATTCAAGACCTTGACTCGTTGCCTTTTTATGATAAACCACTTTGGGAAGAACATGTACGGTTAGGTGATCTGTATTTAACCATGGCTTCGCGGGGCTGCCCATATCGCTGTTCGTTTTGTTTCAATAATTTTTTTGCTAAGCTGCCCGAAGAAAAATCGGGTAAATATGTTCGCTTGCGAAGCCCTGAGCATATGATTGCTGAATTAAAAATTGCACAAAAACGCTATAAAATAGAAGTTGTAGATTTTCAGGATGATGTATTTACTACAAGCAAAAAGTGGCTGCAGGATTTTTTATACCGCTACAAAAAGGAAATCAACAAACCCTTTCAAATTCTTACACATCCCCGATACATGGATGATGATATTGCAAAATGGTTGAGTGATGCAGGTTGTGTGTGGGTGCAAATGGGAGTTCAATCAATGGATGAAGGTTTTAAAAAAGGTGCTCTGTTGAGATACGAGCGCAGCGAAGATGTAAGTGCGGCTATAGACGCTATGAATAAATATAAGATGAAAGTGAAAGTGGATCACATGTTTGGCTTGCCCGATGAACCGGTTGCTGCACAGGAAAATGCACGCGCCTTATATGCCAACCATGGCACCAAGCGGATTCAAACCTTTTGGACGTGTTTTTTGCCTGGAACAGAAATGATGATGGAAGCAATATCAAAAGGAAGAATAACCGAAGAGCAAGCGCAAAAAATTAATGAGGGTGAAGACTTTTATTTTTTCCGCAATACGGAAAATATTAAAGACGATAACTTGATAAATCTGTACAAAGCTTACGAAGTGATATTCCGCATTATGCCGGTGTTACCAAAATATCTTCGCCTTAACCTTCGTCCGAAGCATATTCAAAAAATTCCCGGTTTTCTGATTCGCCCTTTATCTATGCTTAGCGATATAATAACCGGTTTCATGTTGCAAAATCCGGAATTTAAGGCGTATGCGCTTCACAATATCTTCCATATTAAGAAATTCTTCATGCGTAAAATGGGTAGTACTAACATTCAAGCTTCCAAAGTTTTTGAAGATGTATCTTTTACCCAATTACCTTTGAAGGTGTCAGATGAAGGCCAGAATGCGACTTTTGAAAAAATTAAAGTTGCTTAATTGGCAGGTGATTCAATTCCGCTAATTACCAATTCGGTTTCTACGCTCAAAGTATCTGCCCAAAGCTTATTGCCTTTTGAATTATTATGCCCGTCTAACTTCCATTCCAGCGTTTGAACAATTAAAAGAGATACTGCTTCATAGAGATTATCAAACAAATAAATCCAAAATTGGATACTGCGCAAGCACAGTGGCATTGACCTCATTGTCGGGTATTTTAAACCAACCTTTAAGCACCGAGGCATATACCGAGCGATAATCATATTGCAAGGTCAGATTATCGTCTACTCCTGCTTTTAGCGGAATGGTCGGATTTTTTCCGAATAGACCACCTTTCAATTTTGAACCGAAAAGAAACACAGGACCTGAAGAACCATGATCAGTTCCGTGGCTGGCATTAGCAATAATTCTTCTTCCAAACTCGGAATAAGTCATGCCCAGTACATCATCTAGTTTGCCCATTAGATGTAGGTCGTCTTCAAAGGCAGCTACCGCCTCTGATAATTGCCGTAGCAGATGAGCGTGTGTACCCTGTGAAGGATCGGCAGGGTCTGCCTGATTGTGATGTGTATCAAATCCCATCAGGTTTACTACATACACTTTGGTTTGCAAGCCCCCTCCAATTAAACGGGCAGCAATCTTTAGTTGGTCTGCCAGCGTGTTTTCTCCCTGTACCGGATATTTTTCAGATAAGTTCTTTTGTTTTTGCACTGCCCGTTTTACCGACTCCAAATATTGCTTAGTTTGTGTGGCAGTGGTGTTAATAAAAGCCAGTTCACGCCCGTAAGGTGTTTGCTCTATTTCGGCTTTTTTACCCAATACCAAATCGTAAAAACTGTCGATACTATTTATAGCCATACCCATACCTACCGCAGGTCCTTGCAGAGCATTTGATAATACCGACCCTACTTGAATAGCCGGAGGATCCGGAAAATAGTCGCTTGGATAACCCTTTGGATAAGCCGGATACTGTTGGTCGAGGAACCGTCCCATCCAACCGGAATTAAGCACTGTTTTAGCACCTGATCCGGTATGCCATATATCAATTGCCCGAAAATGTGAAAATATCGGATCGGGGTATCCCACTCCTTGTACGATGGCCACCTGCCCATTGTTGTATAAATTTTGAAGGTGGGTCATGGCAGGATGCAAGCCTGTAGCTGAAGTATTGTGAAGAGAAAGAATTTTGCGTTCGGGAATCAGCAACCCTTTTCTTGCTATGCCTAAAGCAGCATATTGATCAAGCGG
>CAMBIM010000303.1 GCA_945867505.1 Chitinophaga pinensis | reverse complement strand
TTTTTCAGGTTCGCAGCCGCGGCACCAAGGGCATAAGCAACTGGAGCAACCCGGTGCTGTTTATTGTCAGATAGACGGTTGCCAATAGGCAGTAGGCAGTAGCAGTTGGCAGTTGGGAGTTGAAGCAAAGCCCCGTTGTATTTTTTACAGCGGGGCTTTTTTGTTTAAGTCTCAACAGATTAAAATTGAATGGCTCACAGAAAGCACGGAATACACAGAAGGTATTTTGCATTTGTCTGTGCTTTTTGTGTGTTCTGTGAGAAAATTTGTTTTATCAGTTTTTGTTTCCTTTGCTGCTGTTTATGATAATTATGTATCCCATGCTCGTAGCCGTGCTTGCCTTTGTAATAGGTATAAGCGTTTTTATTTACCGCATTATTAAGAAGGAGAACGAAGAGGAGTAGTGAGTTCACCCATCTAATCCCGCAAGCCTGCGGGAAATTTATTTTGCCCTTTACCACAAACTATGAAACAGACATTTAAGAGCGAATAGGTTCACCCGTCTCCTCGAGGGGACTATAGGGGTGAAAAGAGCGCACGGTTGTTTTGCAGAGTCCCGATGCAGGAGAATACGTAGAGTAATACCGTAGTTTAAAACTATTACTGTGGTATAATAAGTTACCGCTGACTAATATATTTCCTATCATGCGCCTTCAATATAAGGTTCCTGATTATGACTAAATTTTTTATCTCTCTCTCGGTTATTTTACTCCTGTTTTTGGCTTTGGGCTGCAAAAAGGAAAACAACTCCGATAATTTACCTACCCTGCAATTGGAGAGAACAAGTTACCGGCCTATAGAAACAGCTCAATTAAGCGTAACTAACTTAACCCTGACGGACTCTGTTTATACCGGACAAATAAACAACACCCCTCTCCGCCTGATGAATATTAACGGGCATCTGATGTTTTTTATGCCCTCTCTGGCACCTGGTAGCTATCAGTTGAAGGTTATTATAAACCAGACGGAATATGAAGCCGCTTTTGAAATGTTAAGCCCTGCCCCCATAGCCGACCCTGAAGTTTATGTGCAGAACTGGCTAAATACTTTTCAATTAAGCGTTCAGCAGTTTAATCAATATCGCGATTCGTTACCAGCCGCTGATACTGCTCAACTTTTATCGAACGTTAGAACCATTCAAACCTGGGTGCAGAATTTTACGGTTAGTTACAACAACTTGAGCAGCGCTCAAAAAGCCGAATGTGCGGCTCTGCTGTCGGCTAACCAATGGTGGTTAGATGAAATGCATGAGGCAACTTCGGCTCTGGCAACTAATGTGGCTTCTTATAAAACCGGTGATGATATTGAAGACCATGAACTAAAGGTGGAGCAATCGATGCAAAACTACCTGGTGGCTAAGGCCGTGGTGGTACTGCACTGTCGTAAAATAGTAGCCTGGACTATTGGCGGTGCATTGGTGGGGGCGCTAGTGGGGGTACCACAGGTGGGGGCTGCTGTAGGTGCGGGCATTGGCATTGGTTTTTTTATGATTGATTTTATGAATCTGGAATACGCTACCGATGAATTGATAGACTTATCTTTTGTTCCGTTTCAAAACCTGTTGACTTCAGAAAAAACAAACAGCCTTCTATCGTTTGAACACGGGGCTGAAAAAAGTCTTTCTACCACTATGCTTTTCAGAAGCCCCTATGTGGCTGATAAAAACAGTGGCGTAAGTATGCTTAGCAACTTTATTGGTGCGCTTACCGAAGTGCGGAGCGAGTTTAATACCATCGCACAGGTATTGCCCGCCTCGCTTTTCCCGCCTAAAACAATTGATGAGGTGCCCTCATATCATACCCGCACCCGTGCTATAAACAGCAAGTATTTGAATGTGCAGAACATTGATAATCCTGTTGTAGCACTTCAAGATCAGAACCGTACAAATGGTAATTTTAAGGTGACTTTTACCAGCACATCGGCAAATACCGAAGGCTTTACGTTTGATTTGGCATATAACCATCCAACCTTTGGTGTGCAGCGTTATGCGGTGGATGCTGAAATACTTTCATCGGGTAATTCAGGCTGGCAGTTTGTGTTAGACGAAGGCTGGGGCTACTTAGCCACCACAGCAAGTAACCGCGCTATTTTAGCTTCTTATAGCCGTGGTATATGGAAATCTGACAATAATGGCAACAGTTGGTCAGAGGTTACTATTCCACTTACTGGTAATGGATTTAAACCAGCTATGAACGGAATTTTTGTTCGCGGAAACAACATTTATGTAGCTACTTACAATGGCGTGTATATCAGTAACGATAATGGCGATACGTGGATAGCCTCAAAAACGGGGCTTCCGAACCCGGCCGGCCCGCGCATAGAATCTGTGGCGGCTACCTCCACGCACCTTATTGCGGGAACTTCTAATGGCTATTACCTATCTACCGATAATGGAGCATCGTGGACGGTGTCCAATAGTGGAGCGCCCACCCCTACCTGCGGTGTTTTTGATACCATTGTTGAACACCTTACCGTTATGGGAGATGTGGTTATTTCGCAAGTAATATGCGGCCTAAATCAAATTTCGGTCAATGGTGCTTCGTGGTCTTCGTTTACCATTGCCCCGTATTTTTATGGCTATTCTGGATTTGGCATTTCGCCTGCCGGTAATGTTTTTGCACTGGATAATGGTATAGCTCGTTCGGGCGATGCGGGTAGTTCTTGGCAGATGGTTAACAATGGCTTAGTTACAGCCAGCTTAGGGGTAACTGCTTTCGCTGCCAACGGCAACACTTTGTACATTGCAGCACACGATAATGATTTAAGCGATGGCAGTATTTACAGTATTTATAAATCAACCGATGAAGGACAAACCTGGACACTGCACAAAGGCGCTGTGCCTATTAACGTAGCGGGCACCAGTGTAACGTCAATGACAGTAGCCGGTAACCGTTTACTGGTTTGTGTTAATGGAGGGGTATATTCTATTTCTCTGTAAAACATTTGCCTATTGTTGTTTTGAATTTAATTTCAACTTCACGCTTCAATTCTAAATTCTAAATTCAGCATTCTAATGCTTGCGCCTCTACCAGAACGTTTACGCCCAAAAACCATTGCCGAATTTGTTGGTCAGCAACATTTAATTGGCGAGGGTAAAGTATTGCGTAAGTTGATTGAAAGCGGCAACATTCCCTCTATCATCTTTTGGGGTCCACCGGGGGTGGGCAAAACCAGCATGGCGCGTTTTATTGCCGAGCAAATC
>CAMBIM010000302.1 GCA_945867505.1 Chitinophaga pinensis | reverse complement strand
GTGTTTCTTCTTTCAGCGGTTGAATACATAGAATAGAAATGAATACTGAAAGATTTACTGCCAGCATATTCATCAAAGCAATATCGAAGAAGAAATACTGCACCAGATTGATAAGTAGCAACGCAAACAAGGTAAGCTGCGCAATCAGTTTAGTGGTTGATACACCAAACAGAATTGGTAATGTTCTTAGCCCGTCCTGCGCATCGCCTTTCATATCTTTTATTTCAAACACCATAGTTAATGCCAAAACGAAAAGAAACCTGCGCAACAACAGAAACACTAACATGCTTGGTTCTACAAAACTATTCTCCAGTGGCACAACCACCGTGGTAACCGACCACACGGTAGCCACGAAGAAGGTTTTAAGCAAACCAAAGTCCCGAAGTTTTCTTTTAGGGTTGGTAACAGGAATATTTACAAAGCCATACAGCGCGGTAAACGCGGCAAGAGCCAACACAATAATTTTGGTATTGGTATTAAGCAGAAAGAAAAAACAAACAGTAGCCAGTAGCGAAAGCAGCAACAGGTTTTTTGAAAGCTGATTATGCTTTGTTGCCCAATGTCGGTGACCGGTAGTTGCCGGAATAGTTTCTGCATTGCCAAACTTAAGATAGCAATACGTAAAAATGGTGGAGCACAACACAAACCAGCAACTAGTATCAAACCTAATATCGTCTTCTACCGTTAGCTGATTAGTGAAAGTGAGCACCACCGCACATACCCCGATAAAGAGATTGGAGTAAAGAATAAAATCTAATGCGGTGCGGGCTTGCTTCATTTAATCTTCACGCTCTTCAGGTTTAAAAGATTTAGGCCATTAGCTGTTAAGCCTTCAATATTCTTTTGCGAAAAGCGCAGCACTTCATCATAGAATAACGGCACCACCGGTGCTTCTTCAATCAGTATGTTTTCCATTTGGTGGTAAAGCGCAAAGCGTTTGGCATCATAGTTCTCCATCAATGCCTGTTCATACAAGGCATCGAATTGTTTGTTGTTGAAGCGCGTGTAGTTAGGAGGGGAGCCGTTCTTGCTATAGAACACCGCGAAGTAATTCTCTGCATCGGGGTAGTCGGCTAACCAACTGCCGCGGAAGAACTGCACCTTGCCCTGGCTCATCCATTCGCGGAGGATGGACGGTTGAGAGATTTCAACTTTAATGTTTAGCCCAATGTTCTCTAACTGTTTAGTGATAAACAGCGCATACTCTTTATAAGTTTCGTTGGTATATAAAGTTAGCTTGCTGTTGGCTTTATCAAAGCCCGATTCTTTTACCAATTGTTTTGCTTTCTCTACGTTGTAAGTATAACCCTTAACTTTATCGGCATCAAAACTTGGCAGGCCGAAAGGAGTGAAACCGCTCTCTGCCGGTTTGCCTACTCCGTTGCGCAGATACTTTAACATCTCTCTTCTGTCAAAGCCGTAGTTGATGGCTTGGCGGAGTTTTTTATTCAGATAAGGATTTACCTCATCCGCCCTTCGGGCACCTTCTCCTGAAGGAGAAGGAGAGGTCAGGAAACCAAGGTACTCTGTATTTAAGTAAGGCGTTTTAAGCAGGTTGAATTTGTCTTTCAGTTCGGGCTTCATGCTGCCGTCTTCTTCCAGCACTTCATCAATATAACTGGCATCAATGCTATTGATGAAATCAAGTTCTTTTTGTTTGAACGACAAGTATTCCGTCTTCTTGTTATCGATAAAACTGATTTTAATTCCATCCAGATAAGGAAGGGCATTGCCCTGTTCGTCCTTCTCAAAATAGTTTTCGTTCTTCACTAAAATCAAAGCCGTTCCTTCTTTCCAATTTTTAAACATAAACGGACCGGTGCCCACCGGGTGCGCGCGGAAATCAGTTCCGTATTTCTTTATGGCTTCTTCCGGTATTACCGAACAGTATTGCATACTTAAAATACCAAGCATGGGGCGGAAAGGCTTGAGCAGTTTCAGCTGAAAAGTAGAATCATCTAATGCTTTAAAAGGCTCAAGGCTGTCCACACTGTTATTGAATATCCAGGCACCGGGGCTGGCAACTTTGGGGTCTATAATTCTTTTAAAGCTGAACACCACATCATTTGCATTTACTGGTCTGCCTTTGCCTGCTTCAAAGCATTCGTTGTGGTGAAACTTTACGTCTGTGCGCAAATGAAAAGTGTAAATTTTTCCGTCTTCCGAAATTTCCCAGCTCTTTGCAATAGATGGTTTCGTGTTCAGGTTATCATCTAATGCTACCAGCGAGTTGTATAATTGGTTGCAAGCCCAGATAGTGCTTTGGTCTTTGCTGAATGCAGGGTCCAGAGAGGCAATGTTGCTGCTTTGGTTATAGCGGAAGAATTTTTTGTTGCCGGAGTTGTTGGAGTTACTGCATGAGTTGCATCCTGTGAGGAGTAAATAGTAAATAGTAAATAGTAAATAGATAAAACCGGTTTGTCTTTTCATTAGTTAAGTTTGGTGGGGCTAATGTAGAAAAACAAAAGTGCGAAGGTTTTGGCTTCGCGCAGGTGCATGTCTTTATCAAAGAACTAAACAACCTCAAAGCTGCTTATGTAATTGTGAAGGTGAAGAACGATGACACTATTACTACTAAGAATGTGTTTATTATGAATAAGTAAAAATTAAGCATGCTTTAATTGGAGAGTCGATGTGCGAAAACACATCGACTCTTTTTGTTTTTACTGCCCACATAACTTTACAGTGAAAAAAAACTGGCGTTGAAAACCCAGCATCACCCTTGTGTTAAATAATTACTTTGGCGCGGTTAAAAAATATAAACAAACAGCACCATAAAATATTAAGACCCTGTAATGCGTTACTTTCACACTAAACCCTTAGCCATGAAACACAAACTTTTCAAGACTATCGCAGTTTTTCTGTTTGCAACGGCATTCACCCAACCTGCTTATTCTCGGTATTTCCCCACCGACACGGTTTGTGTTGACCCGCTCATCTGTCAGCTAGATAGTATGTCATTTAACCTGTTTACCCGCGATAAATTTTTTGTAGGTGACGATGAACTGCTGGCAAGCATTAACATGCCGTACGATTTTATCCCTAAGTATTCTGAAACGGAGATTAAGGAGAAGATAAAGTTGATTCCAACTATTGTTCCTCTTACTTATAACCAGCAGGTAAAATCGTTTATAGATTTATTTGCCTATCGCAGAAGAGGTCTCATGGCGCGTTCTTTGGCCAATTCGCAAATTTACTTCCCAATGTTCGAAGAAATACTCGACCGCAAGGG
>CAMBIM010000301.1 GCA_945867505.1 Chitinophaga pinensis | reverse complement strand
TCTAAATACATTTGTTCTACAATATTACGCGCCCAAGGGGTTTTGCGCAAAAAGGCGAGGCTCGATTTTATACTGGGGTCAAATTTAAAGCAACGAATATCTAAATACTCGCCCATTTCCTGCCAGCCGTGTTTCTCTACCAAATGGTTTAATATCTGCTCCAGCGTCATGCCATGTAAAGGGTTGTTGGACTGTGGGTCTTTCATTGTAAGCACAAAATAAAAAATATTGGTTTGAATTACAGGAATGAGAATACTGCACCTAAAACAAAGCAGCCTATCCGATTAGGCGGAGAGGCTGCTTAAAATTTATCCGATTCACCCAATCACTTCTTCCATTTAATAGTGCAACCAATAGCCTTGGTAAAATCAGGGCTAACGGCTTTGCCTGCCAACAGATTATCTACGGCACTTTCTACATATTTTTCTTTTACGGCTTTGGCATCATCGCTGTTATCGTCAATAGCCCCAATGTATTTTACAGTAAGCGCACCGGTAGCATCGCGTTGCAAAATGTAAATGTGCGGTGTGCGCTGCGCCCCGTAAGTAGTAGCAGTGGCTTGTGTTTCGTCTTGCAGGTAAGGGAAGGTGAACTTCTTTTCCTTAGCGCGTTTTTGCATGCTCGGGAAATCATCGCTGGCGTGGGTGGCAGCATCGTTAGGGTTAATGGCCACAACCGGGTAGCCCAGCTTCTTATACTTTTTATCGAGCGCAATGATGCGGTCTTCATACTTTATGCTAAAGGGGCAATGGTTGCAGGTAAACACCACAATAAAACCTTTGGCATCTTTAAAATCGGAAAGAGAAACCATTTTTTCGTCCACGTTCTTCAATTTAAAATCAGTGGCATGGTCGCCTACTTTATAACCGCCATCGGGTTTAAAAGAAGTAAGGAACAAAAAGGCGGCTGCGAGGAACAAGTAATTTTTCATGCTTATTTATTTTTGGTTTGAATAATAGAATCTAATTCTGTTTGGGTAAACTCTCCTTCGCGAAAGAAAACTTTCTTACCGCCTTTATACATAATAGTAGCGGGTATAGAGCCGCCCCATTCTTTTTCAATTTTATCAATCCACACGTTGGGGTTGCCTGCGTAAAGCACATAACACTCCTGCGTAATCTTATGCTGCTTTGCAAACCGATCTATAACAGCAATCTCGCGCGGATAGTTTAAACTTACAAATACCACCTTCACTTTTGGGTTGGCGAATTGAGCAGCCGCTTCTTGAAAATACGGCATCTCTGCCACGCAGGGCTTGCACCAAGTTGCCCAAAAGTTGACTACATAAAGCGTGTCGTTATTTTGAATAGTGTTGGCTTGCAGTTGCTCTAAGGTTATTTCCTGCACCGGTGGTGTGTTAGCCGCAGGGCTAAGGAAAGAAAGCAGAAGCGTGTACAACAAAAACATATATGCAAGGTGGGTTTATTTAGGGAAAGGAAATCTTAAAAATATATAAGCCGCAAATTATGCTGCGCACAGAGGCCACTTGATTTAACTTAATACAGCTAGTAAATATTTGCTCTACCTTTAATAATGTATACAAGTTTCAACTTTTGCACCACGGAATTTTTACTGTCTATTATTTAGGCAAATACAAAGCGCACCGTGTAAAATATGCAGTCGCATTGGTAACCCTGCCATACGCCAATCCGTTTATTTACACAAACATAAGTGCGTTATGAGATCTATTCTACTTACATGCTTTATTCTTAACTCGGTTTTTGCGTTTTCTGGCAATGCAAAAATTGAGGCCGATAAACTATCGGGCTGTTCACCTTTACAGGTTAATTTTTCAAGCAACAGCGATGTTAACCATTGGGATTTTGGCAACGGTGCTAAAGGCGACCGCAAAGCTGCATCAGTAGCCTTTGTAAATCCGGGAACTTATCAGGTAAAGTTGCAAAGCACTATTAACGGTGTGGCAGAAGAATCAACTGTTTCGGTTACTGTATTCCCTTCACCGCAAGCCGACTTTACAGCAAGTAAAGTAAAAGCATGTGCCGATGATGTAATTACGTTCACCAATAAATCTACCTCGCCAAGTGCTATTGTAAATTATGTGTGGGGGTTTGGCGATGGCAAAACTTCTAACGGTGCAAGCGTAGCTACTGCTGCTCACCTTTACAAAAATTCGGGGCAGTACGATGTTTCGCTTTTAGTTACTGATGCAAACGGTTGTATGGGAAGCAAAACGGCTTACTCCATGATTGAATCTTCACCTAAACCGGTGGCAGATTTTAAGCCATCTATGGTTAGCAGCTGCAGCGAATCGCAACAAATTTCATTTAGCAATATGTCTACCGGTGGTAATAAATTAGATTACTCGTGGAGCTTTGGCGATAAGAACGTTTCTACAGAAATGAATCCTTCGCACTTGTTTGCGCAAGGTAAATATGATGTTGTATTATCAGTAAAAGATGAAAATGGTTGTGCAGCTACGGCTTTTCAAAAGGTAAGTGTTACTAAATTGAAGACAGATTTTATTACCGAAAAAGAACAGGCTTGCACTGGCGAGAAATTAAAGTTTGTAAATACTTCTAACTATAAAGGAACTAAATGGGCTTGGGAATTTGGCGATGGAACAACTTCTGCTGAAAGCAATCCTGAAAAAATATTTACCAAAGTAGGTAACTACACGGTTAAGTTGACGGTTACCGATGGCGAGTGTTCGCAAACAGTTAGCCGCGATGCTTATGTAAGTGTACGCAATGGTATTAATACTTCTTTTACTTCCGATGTTTCCTCTTCTTGCAATCAACCGGTATCGGTTAAGTTGAAGAACAACACGCCAAACAGTGCCGTTGTATTATGGAACTTTGGCGATGGAACAGTTTCAACTAAACCGGATGCAGAAAAAGTATATGCCGCAGCAGGTAACTATAAAGTAAGTTTAGAAGTTACAGACAGCACCGGTTGCACGGCTAAGAAAGAATCAGAAAAAGTAATTCACGCTTTAAAACCAATGGCGCGTTTTATGGCAGATACTTTTGCTTGTGCAGGCTACCAAGTTAAGTTCACCAACTTTACCCCTAACGCAGCTTCTTACCTATGGGCTTTTGGCGATGGTCAAACATCTACCGAAAAGAACCCCATGCACGTTTACAAACAAAACGGAAGATACAGCATATCGCTTACCGCTTATGGCGATGGTTGCGATTCAACTGTTATCATGAAAGACTATGTGCATGTAGATACTTTGAAAGTAGATTTTGAAATGACGGCTTCGGCTCAAACTTTAGTTCCGCCTTTC
>CAMBIM010000300.1 GCA_945867505.1 Chitinophaga pinensis | reverse complement strand
GTTCATTGTTTTGTATTTGTTGTTTTTCAAATTATTGTTCGGCAAATCTTGTATCTCGAATAAAGTCTTCGTCATTTAATGTTTTAAGGAAAAGAATTATCTTCTGCTGTTCAGTTGGAGTAAGTGGAATACCTACGGTGCTGTTTTGTTTTAATGCAACGTCTAACGTAGCAGATGTTTTTACTCCGTTGTTGTAATGAGCCAATACTTCTTCTAAAGTTTGGAAACTGCCATCGTGCATAAAAGGCTTAGTGTATTCTAAGTTTCGTAAAGTGGGTGTTTTAAATTTCCCTACATCTTGCGGAAGTTGTGTAATGTGTGCGCGTCCGCTATCGCTGTTAAAGTTGTCTTTAATGCCATTGTTGTGAAACTTATTGTCGGTAAACAAATCGGTGCTGTGGCAACTGCTGCACTTTTGCTGAAACAAATTATAGCCATCGGTTTCATGGGCAGTAAGTGTAGCGCCTTCATTGCGTTTCCATTTATCGTATTTGCTGTTGGCACTTATAAGCATATTCATAAACTGACTCATGGCTTGCAATAGCTTTGGTCCGGTAATTTCTTCTGAACCAAAAGCAGCTTTAAAGTAAGGTTTGTATGCAGCGGTATTTTTTATTCGGTTCACTGCATCGGCAAATTCTAAATCCATCTCTACCGGATTTTCTATTGGTGCAATAGGTAATAAGTCTAATTGATTAATGCCGCCATCCCACATAAACTCATCGCTCCAAGCCATATTCATAACTGGTGGAGCGTTGCGTATTCCTAATTTATTATCAATGCCATGGCTAACAGCATGACCATGATGTGTGAAGGAAGAGAAAGAAGTATGGCAACTGCCGCAGCTGGTAGAACTATCGCGCGAAAGAGTAGCATCATAAAAAAGTTTCCTGCCTAGTATAAAGCCCGCAGTAGTAACCGGGTTGTTGCTGAAGTTGTATTTTGTAGCAGGCAAATTAGCCGGTGCTGTAAAAACAAACTCCTCCTTGCTGTCCTTCTCTTTATTACAAGATGCAATCAACAGTAAAGCAAAGCCAAAAACGAAAACTGCTTTTTTCATGTTAAGAAAGTAAGCCAAATGCGCTACACATTTGGCTTACTATGTTTGTAATTAATCGTTGTGAATGTGGTTGATATTAAACATGTCTATATAGTTGTCTGCCATTTTAACCGCGGAAGCCGGCATATGGAACGATGCACCATCCGTAGCGATAGAATAAGCATTTGGACTGGTAAATGCTTGTAAAATATCTACATAAATATGTACCTCCGGATTGCGACCTATTCTTACTTCTGCGGCCTCTGAACCTGAAAGTGAAATAGTGCGGATGTTGTTAGTGCTTGGTGTAGAATAACCACCATAGCCACCTACATGGAAAAAGCACTGGTTTCCGGCTTCTGTGCTTTGAGGTGAAGTAGCATCTATTCTAAAAAAGATATAGCCGCTGTTCCAACTCCAATACATATCAGAACCTGCACCTGCCGGGTCTAACGCACCGGTGCGTTGCGAAACATCTAAAGTGCTGCGCAAACTATCTACACCTAAAATGTATTTAAAGCCAGTGTAGTTTCCAGCCGGAATATTTTGTAGCGTAACATCTTGTGTGGAGTCGGTTTCTTCATCTATCAAGAAGTAGTTGCCGTTTTGTGGCACTTTGTATTCGCTGCCATCTGCTTTTACTAAAACAAAATTACTTACGTAATATTTCAATTTAGTAACGTTAATGGTTTCACCAGATGCGATAGTTAAATTAGTATTCATAGCAAAATCAGCAGAGCCTGCACGGTTATCAAAGTGTAATGTAAGCGGACCATTGCCTTTTAGTTCGTCTTCCTTTTTGCAAGAAGAAATGAATAAGCTGCCAATAAATAGAGAGGCAATAAGAATTGAATTGATTTTTTTCATGATGAATTATTGTTTTGTTTTTGAGTTAGTTGAAAAATTATAGAACACTCCTGCTTCTACACCGAACTTGTTTTTGTTTTCGCCATTCCAGTTCAGTTTGTTCATCACCGCAGGAGATACCGATGAGGAGAAGGCGAATTGTTTGTAATAAATATCAAACCCAACAGAAGTTGAAAGGAAATCGCCACCGGTAAAGCCGAGGGTTCTTCCATCTTTTTTATTGCTGAATTGATGTTCGTAATTGAAGCCAATGTTAGGCATTAGTTGAACTTCTTTTACATCAAATACATAAAAGAAGCTCATGGCGGTTTGAGCTTTATCGCCAAAGAGATAGCCCTTGTTGTTGTAGGTGTTGAATTTGTAAGAAGCACTGGTGTTGAATCCGAAACTGTTGAAACGAAACGTGTAGATGGCGTTCGCCATAAAATCAATACTGCCGGTGCCTAGCTGAAGATTGGTGCTGAACAAATCGTTAGGCGTCATATTAAACTCTCCGGTAGGCAATTTTGTTCCTACACCTAAACGCAATTGATGCTTCGCTTTTTTGCCATCGCATTTAAGCGGATTGAGCAGATTGTATTGTAACAAAAAACTCATATCGCCTAAGCCCGCTGTTTTATCTGTTGCACCTTTTGATGTTGACTGACGAATAAAACTTACCGGCATAAAAACCGAAAGCTGTAAACGCTCTTTCAAATTAAAGCGTCCGAAAATTTCGAGCGAGTTCAGATATTGGTTTGTAATAGTTCCATCTATTTCGGGATTCAAACTATGTGTTTCTGAAAAATAATTTTTGTAGGTATAGCGCACACCAATTATATGTTTGTTTAGGTTGGGGAGAATAGAATAGTTGGCTCCCGCGCCTGTGCAGCAACATGCTTGTGTATATGCGTTAATGCTTATTGCTGATAGCAGCAATACAGCTAAAATGGCTCTCATTATTTTGAGAATTAAAAATTAGAATTTGAAAATTGAAAGGGTAACCCAATGGGTTATTAGGGCAGAACTAAGCCGCTGGCGGTTTCACCAATCCATTTCTGTAATCAGAAACGGGAATAGAAGAGGAGTAAGTAATGAAATCTGTTTTGTGAAACGAAGGAAAATATTTTCCGGGCAGAGTGTTTACCTCGTTCGAAAATATTTCTTCCTTCTCCTTTAAAATCTTTTGAGCTTGCTTTTGTTCTCCTTCTTCCGCTTTCTTTAACTGCTTGGTTAGGTAGCAGTGACCATTACAGTGAATCTCTGGATTGTTTTTGTTCTCGCAAAGCTTTTGAGTAATGTAGGCTTTGTTCAAGTGGTAATACACACCAATACCCACGTTCACAAAAACCTGCGACAGGATAACGAGTGCTAAGAATATGGA
>CAMBIM010000299.1 GCA_945867505.1 Chitinophaga pinensis | reverse complement strand
TAAATATTTAGGATGAAGAGAATTCTCATAAACATTCTAACGGTTATCGTAGTGCTGGTTGCTATTGAAATTGGCAGCCATTTCGTTTTGGCTAAAATATACAGTCGCGAGTTTGATTATTCTTTGCTTGCTCCCAATAAATATTCTACCACTAACGGCTTAAAAGAGAATGCTACCGGTATAGTTTGGGGGAAACAGTTCCATACCGATAAAGCAGGAAGGAGAAAAAACAAAGCGGCTTTTGATGCTAAGAAAAAGAAATGGCTTTTTATTGGTGATTCAGTAACCGAAGGCGTTGGAGTGGATGACACTTCTACCTTCTCCAGTTTATATGCCGATGAGTTTAAAGAGTATAACATCTGCAACTATTCCCTCATCGGTTATTCCTCCACAGATTATGTAAACGTGCTTACTTCTGTTTTAGAAAGCAATTCGAACACAGAATTAGTTACTCTCTTTTATTGTTTGAACGATGTATACGGAAATTCAAGCATCAAAGAGCTACCGGTAATGGCAAAGCAAAATATTATCGGTCAACTGAATGGCCTGCTTCAAAATACCTGCAACACTTACAAACTGATTAAACTCTTTTTCTACCAAAACAGTAACCGTTACTTTACTTACGATTGGCAGTTTTATAATAAAGATGATAATCGCTTCAAACAAAGCATGAACGACTTACGCATCTGCGATTCGTTGTGCAATGCCCGGAACATTTATTTCAACGTAGTGATGTTACCTTATCAATCGCAGTTAAAGGATAAGAACTTCGCCCCTCAACAATTGGTTAAAACATTCTGCGAATCAGACTCTATTGAGTTTTCCGATGCTGCCGAATACCTGTCAAAGCAAGCCGATATTAACTCCCTATACCTGTATGCCGATGAAATTCATTTCTCTGACAAAGGTCATCGTGCAGTAGCCGATTTTTTGTCGCGGTAATTAAATCCCGCAATTATATTTGTCGGGCTAAGTAATATCTATATGAATACAGAAATCAGAAACAACTGGACACTTGATGAAATTCGCGAAATATATTTTTCGCCTGTTCTTGAATTAATGAACCGTGCATCGAACGTGCACGCCAAGTATAATACTACGGGAGAAGTGCAAGTTTGCACTTTGCTTTCGGTTAAAACCGGTGGATGCTCTGAAGATTGCTCTTATTGTCCGCAAGCTGCCCGTTATAACACCGGTGTAGAAGCGCATAAATTAATGACGTATGAAAGCGTAATCAACAATGCACTGGATGCAAAGAATGGAGGCTCTACCCGTTTTTGTATGGGTGCCGCTTGGCGCAATGTGCGCGACAATTCCGATTTTGATAATGTAATTGATATGGTTAAAGGTGTTAATGCCATTGGCTTAGAAGTTTGCTGCACGCTGGGAATGTTGACCGAACAACAAGCACAACGTTTGAAAGAAGCCGGTTTATATGCGTATAATCATAACCTTGATACCAGCGATGAACACTACGGAGAAATTATTTCTACACGTACTTACAAAGACCGTTTAGAAACCTTAGATAATGTAGAGAAAGCGGGTTTAAGTGTTTGTTGCGGAGGAATTATAGGCCTAGGGGAAACCGATGACGATAGAATTAAATTGTTGCACACCTTGGCAACGCGCGAACAGCATCCTGAAAGCGTTCCGGTAAACGCGTTGGTAAGCGTAAAAGGAACTCCGCTGGAAGGAAGAGAAAAAGTGCAGGTTTGGGATATGGTGCGCATGATTGCCACCGCAAGAGTGCTGATGCCTAAAGCAATGGTGCGTTTAAGTGCCGGAAGAAATGAAATGAATTACGAGCAACAGGCATTGTGCTTCCTTGCTGGTGCTAATTCCATCTTTACCGGTGAGAAATTACTGACTACACCTAATCCGGGCTTTGATGCCGATAAAGAGATGTTTGCATTGCTGGGATTAAAACCGCGCGAGTCGTTCAAGGCAGAAAAGGAAAAAGAAGTTGCACTTACTTAAATTGCTTTAGGCAACTTCTAAAAAGTTTAAAACTTTTTAGAAGTTCTATTTGAGCTAATCGAATACGTACTCATGGGCAATTCTATCAACAGTTATCTTCTCTCTAAACTTCAACAACGCAAAGACTCAAATAACTTTCGTTCGCTAAGAGTTACAAATGGCTTAGTTGATTTCTATTCTAACGATTATCTGGGGTTTGCAAGAGATAAAAATCTACACGATAAAATTCAGGAAGAAATAAATTCACACAAAGGCGCTGCCTTAGGCAGCACCGGCTCGCGTTTGCTGTCCGGCAATAGTGAATATGCCGAAGCCTTAGAAAAATTTCTTGCAGAGTTTCACGAAGCAGAAGCCGCACTCATTTTCAATTCCGGTTTTGATGCCAACTATGGTTTGCTCTCCACGCTGCCATACAGAGGGGATACCATTATTTACGATGAACTGGTTCATGCTTCCTTTCATGATGGCATAAGAAACAGCAAAGCGAATTCAGTTTCGTTTTTACACAACAACATAGCTGACCTTGAGGGAAAATTAAAATCCGCCACCGGTTTAAAATATGTGGTTATTGAATCTATCTATTCCATGGATGGCGACTTTGCTCCACTAAAACAAATTGCCGCTTTGTGCGAGCAATATGAAGCGGGCTTAATTATAGATGAAGCACATGCTACCGGAGTGTTTGGTGCGGGAAGAGTTGCGGAAGAAATTCCTGATGTAAATATTCTTGCACGCATTCATACATTCAGCAAAGCTTTAGGTGCGCATGGTGCAGTGGTGCTTTGCGCTAATGAATTGAAAGAATTTCTTGTCAACTATTGCAGACCATTTATTTACTCTACTGCTTTACCTTTCCATTCTTTAGCTGCTATTAAATGCGGATACGAGTTGATGAATGAAGCAGATAAAAAAAGGGCTGCACTCTTTTCATTGATTGAACTTTTCAAAAAACAAATTCAGTCAAAAGAAAACGCTTTACTTATTACCAGCAATTCGCCTATTCAGTCGGTAGTAATTACCGGAAACAAAAGCGTAAAAGAGTTCGCCTCTAAAATTCAGGAACAGGGTTTAGATGTTCGCCCTATACTTTATCCTACTGTGCAAAAAGGAAAAGAGCGCGTTAGAATTTGTTTGCATAGTTTTAATACTGAAACAGAAGTGGCTAAACTTACCGAAACCATAAACTCACTTTAAATGCGTCAGTTACCTAAAAGAATTTTTGTTGCAGGAACCAGCACAGGTGTTGGAAAAACAATTGTGTCTTCCATACTTGCCGAAGCGTTACATGCCGACT
>CAMBIM010000298.1 GCA_945867505.1 Chitinophaga pinensis | reverse complement strand
CCAAATCTTCTTTTGTTTGACCTACGAAATGAAGCTTGTAGGAAATTCGCCCGTCTAATTTTGCCGTGTCGGTTAAATAGAAGTAGTAAGTGCCTAAGGCAATAGGCGCAAAGGGGGCACTGAAAAAAGTTTTAGCAAAATAGTATAGGTTGGCGTAAGGGTCGGTTTCCTGAAACTCTACATCTATTAAACGATAAACCGATGCGTTATCTACACCGGTCATCTTCTCGGCAGTTACATAAGCCCGTTGTTGTTTTTTGGGTTTTGAACGGAAATAAACCTTGCTCACCGTTTCTTTAATTACACCGGGTATGTACATACTGCCGGCTTCGGTAGTGTCTTTGTTTTCAAAAGCAAAACGGAAAGGTTTAAAGAGGAAGAAGTTTTGAAATTTTCTGCCGGGGTTTAATAGCGAAATTTGAAAGCGGTCGTAGTTTTCGTATTTGTAGCTGAACAAATTATTCTCTCGGTTTTGGTCTTTGTGCTTAAGTATTTGATAGAAAACATAATTGGCAGTGGTGTCAATTACGCGCTTCTTTCGCTTTCCGGCTTTAATAGTTACCTCAGTTAGTTTTAAATCATCGGACCCCATGGTAATATCCAATTCCTGCACACCACCACGCTTAAGAGTTACGTTGCGCGAGCGGTAACCGATAGATGAAAAAACAATAGAGTCCACTTTTTCAGTGGTGCGAATCCGAAACTCTCCTTTAGGGTCTGTCATGGTAGCGCGGGGAACACCACCATATAAACGAACGTTTACATAAGGCAATAATTCTTTGGTAGTGGCATCGGTTACTTTTCCAAATATTTCAGTAACCGTTGTTTGCGCGGCAGAAATAGTAGTGATGAAAATGAAGAGAAGGAAAAGAAATCTATGAACCCGCATTAATTTTTAAAGAGCGGCAAAAATAGAAGAATAAGCGAGGGAAAGCCCGACAGAAAGAATGAACTCCTTACACATTCAGGTAACGCATCAGCGAATCGTACCGGTCTTTTAAATCTTCGGTGTATTCGGCATCGTTATGAATGGCTTTTACATCGTATTCGTAACGTTCAAAGGCAGCTACAATAGCCGATACTTCGGTAGTGTTCAGTTTGATGGTAATTTCTGCTTTCTGTTCTTGTTGATTGATGTTGGTATAAAGGCAAAGAATCTCTGCTTCGTTATCTTCTACAATGCGTGCAACTTCGCTCATCAAGTAATCTTTAAGGGGAACTTCTAACTCTAAAATTCCACCGGCATCTTTTACCGAGTTTAAAACAGCAAATGCGCGTAAACAACTTTCAGCAGAAATTAAACCAAGGAATGTATGGTCTTCGTTTATAACCGGCACCACGCGCACATTAAATTCAAGCGCGGCTTTCATTACATCAAAAATGTGTGCGGTATCTTTTACAAAAGGCTTGCGGAAAGTCTGTGTGAAATTTTTGAGAGGATGGCTAAGGTGTTTAATATTGATGATGTCTTCCATAGTAACCAACCCCACGTAACTATTGCCGTCAACTACAGGCATTTGGCTCACGTTGTATTCGTGCATGGCTAGCATAGCCTGTTCGCCACTATCATCTAAGTGCAATGGCGGAACGGAATGTGATATAAGGTCTGGTGCTATCATAAGGCTTATGTAATATTAGACGTATAAAACATTTAAAAGGTACACTCTGTTGCGGTTATTGCTTGTTTTTTACAATTCTATGACAATTCTCTTCAGTTCAAAAAAATTACGGCTACGAATTCTTTGACAAAAAGCTCTCCAGAATTTTATTGAACTGCTCCGGTTGTTCCATCATGGGGGCATGTCCGCATTGGTCTATCAGGTGTAATTCGGCATTGGGCAACAGCTTTCTGAATTCTTCGCCTACAAAAGCAGGGGTTATAATATCCTCTTTACCCCATACTAAACATACGGGTAATTTCATGTTCGGTATTTCATCGCGCAGGTTTTGGCGCAGGGCAGATTTGGCCATGACCACCAATCGAATAGCCGTTACCCTGTTATTTACTATTTCAAAAACTTCATCTACCTGTTCTTTGGTGGCCATTTTGGGGTCGAAGAAAGTAGCCTCGGTTTTCTTCTTTACAAATTCATAATCGCCTTTGCGCGGATAAGTATCGCCAATAGAGTTTTCGAATAAACCGGAACTTCCGGTTAGCGTCATGGTCTTTACCTTCTCCGGTTTGCGGAGGAGATACATTTGCGCAATGTGCCCGCCAAGCGAGTTGCCTATTAAATGCACCTGCGTATATTTTTTGTATTCAATAAACTCGTCAATGTAATCTACCATACCGGTTACGGTGGTTTGGTCAACTTCTAAAGTGTATAGTGGTAATAAGGGAACCACTACTTTATACTTTGGCGAGAAATAGGAGATGAGGTGATTAAAGTTGCTTAGCGCACCAAACAGCCCGTGCAGTAAAACGATGGCTTCGCCATTTCCTTCTTCGCAATAATCAAAACGCTGCTCGTGTTTTACTTCATAATTCATTCCGGACGAAAGTAATTTTTTGAAGAGAAAATAAAATTGCGTTTGTGTTAAGTGATATAAACAGCAGCCTTGGTTTGTCTGAATAACTACCCAATGTATTCAAACCAATTTTTCATCAATTGTAAGCCTTGTGGAGTTAGGATAGATTCCGGATGAAACTGCACACCGGCAATTTTTAGCACCGGATGCACTATTGCCATTACTTCGTTTTCGTTTGTTGTAGCCGTAATCTGTAATTCTGTTTTTTCTACATCGTGCAGCACTAACGAGTGATAGCGCATAACATCAAATGTATCGGGCAGATTTTTGAAGAGATAATTATTGGTATGCGTAATAACAGAAGTTTTTCCATGCATCGGCTTTATTGCCTTTGCCAGCTTTGCTCCCAAAAATTCTCCTATGGCTTGGTGACCAAGACAAATTCCGAGTATTGGTTTCTTTTGATGAAACCGTTCAATAAACTGCATGGTAATTCCCGCTTCGCGTGGTGTTTTAGGACCAGGAGAAACAATAGCGGAGGTAAAATTCAGTTTTTCAATTTGCTCCAAACTCATCTCATCATTACGGATAACCACACATTCTTTTCCGCATTGCAGAATATAATCGCGCAGGTTATAGGTAAAGGAGTCGTAGTTGTCGAGAAGAAGAACCATTTTCGAATTACGAATTACAAATTACCAATGAAATACTAATCGCGCGGCTGTTACTTTGTAATTCGTACTTTGTAATTAATGTGCTCACAAGAGTTCATCAAACTTTTCGAACGTATCTTTAAACATCGGCAC
>CAMBIM010000297.1 GCA_945867505.1 Chitinophaga pinensis | reverse complement strand
GTTTATGCCTGGAAAGGAATGAACGAAGAAGAATTTAACTGGTGTATTGAGCAAACTCTTTTTGCTTTTGAAGGCGGAAAGGCGTTGAACATGATTTTGGATGACGGAGGCGATTTGACCAACATGGTATTTGATAAATACCCTGAATTGGTGCAAGGCATTCGTGGTATCTCTGAAGAAACTACAACCGGTGTTCACCGTTTGTATGAAAGAGAAAAGAATGGTTCGTTATTGCTTCCTGCAATCAACATCAACGATTCTGTTACCAAATCTAAATTCGATAACAAATACGGTTGCCGCGAAAGTTTGGTAGATGCTATCCGCAGAGCTACAGACTTAATGATGGCCGGTAAAGTGGCTGTAGTTGCAGGGTTTGGCGATGTAGGTAAAGGTTCGGCTGACTCTTTGAGCAACGCTGGTGTTCGTGTTATTGTTACGGAGATTGACCCTATCTGCGCATTACAAGCGGCTATGGAAGGTTACGAAGTAAAGAAGATGGATACAGCTATTAAAGAAGCTGACATTGTAGTAACCGCAACAGGTAACTGCGATATTATTCAAGAGCGTCATTTTAAGGCAATGAAGCATAACGCGGTTGTTTGCAACATCGGTCACTTCGATAACGAAATTGATATGGCTTGGTTGAACGGTGCTTACGGTAACACTAAAGATGTGATTAAACCACAGGTAGATAAGTATACTGTTGATGGTAAAGACATCATTGTATTAGCTGAAGGACGTTTAGTGAACTTAGGTTGTGCAACCGGTCACCCATCGTTTGTAATGAGTAACTCATTCACTAACCAAACATTGGCTCAGTTAGAATTATGGCAACATGCTGAACGTTACGAGAACCGTGTTTACACGCTTCCTAAACATTTAGATGAAATGGTTGCTAAACTTCACCTTGAAAAAATTGGTGTGGAGTTAGAAGAACTAAACGACAAACAAGCTAACTACATTGGCGTTAAGAAAACCGGACCATACAAACCGGAAGCTTACAGATATTAATAGGAACTGGTGCATAGCCAGTAGCTATTGCAAAAAAGAGCCCGCGGAATATTGCGGGCTCTTTTTTTTCCCATGAGTGCCTTCAAGGGGACTAAAGGAGTTAGCGCAACTTACTTAAACACACTCAACGCCAACGCTACTCTTCCGCCAA
This sequence comes from Chitinophaga pinensis, assembly GCA_945867505.1. Lineage (GTDB taxonomy): Bacteria > Bacteroidota > Bacteroidia > Chitinophagales > LD1 > Bog-950. The sequence goes on along the minus strand of CAMBIM010000297.1, from coordinate 2,129 downwards.
AGTATTGCTCCTTTTTTTGCGAGCCGAAGCCAGCTACAAAATCTACTCTTAGCACTTTAAGAATATTGGCAAAGCCAATATCTAACTGAAAGTATTGTTGGCGGGTAGGTGTATACAGAAAGTGAAAGCCTACAACCTCATCTAACTTAAGCACGCGTATACCGGGAATTTTGTTGAAGAGGAAACCACCGAAGTGATGTTCAATATGCGCTTCAGCAAAGTAAAGGTCGGTGCTGTAGCGGTAATAACGCACCAGATAAAAGCCCAATAAATCTGTTCCGCCTTGCGAGAAGAAGTTGCCGAAAAAATGTTTGTAGTCGGGATACTCCAGGCGCTTGTGGTTAGGGAAACCTCCACCACCAAAGCGGTAGTGCATAGTGCCGAATAGTTTCATAGGAATATTACCTTGTAGTTGTGCTTCAAGGAAATCAAAATTCAAATCGCTAAAGCCTTTAATGGCGATAGATTTTTTATAGATGAGAAGCAGTTCAGGAAACTTTGAACCGGTGCGGAAACGCGAGTCTGGGCGGCTGATATATTTCTGTCCGAAAGTAAAATGGAGCTTTAAATCTATACGGAAACTATTGTGTCTATCAAAGTTATAGTTCTCGGAATTGGTAGTAGGCAAATCCATTCCGTTGCGGCTATACTCTTTCTTTACACTTTTAAAAAAGTTAAAGTGGTTTGAATTCTCCAGCGGCATTCGCTGCGCATAGTTGAGCGATAGCGAGCCATCAATGCCGTTATAAATTTCGCGGGCATAGCTAATCTTGCCAAAGTATTGTTCATACAACTTCAAGTGGTTATTCTTAAAAATCAAACTCTCCCAGGTGTTTCCAAACTCCAATTGCGGTTGCAGTTCGTTAAACTGGCTTACAAACTTTCCGCCACTTACCGTAACATATTCCTCGTGAATTTGACTAGTGCGAACCGTAACCGTAGCTTTTGAATTAAAATGCAGGTTAGAAATACCGAAACGGAACACCGGTTCAAACAAAACAAAGGTTTTGTTCTTCCACTCTTTGCGTATACCAAACTTCATTTGCAGGTTACAACCTTCTACAGTGTTGTAGTTTACCAAGTTGATTAACGAAGGAAAATCAATCTGTATCTTTTTATACTGCTTACGATAAGTGTAACCGGTAAGCACAGCAATTACACTTCCCTTATTCACCTCCTTATCGGTAGAATCTTTAAACTCTTTACTATCGCGAATAATCTGAATACTGTCTTTAACCTGATAATCTTTTGATTCCAACTCGGTTAATGGCACAGGACGGATACTATCCCAATACGCCTCGGAAAGTTTATTGGCATCGTTCTCTACCTTAATTATCTCATCAGTAAATATTTTCTTCTCCGCAGTTTTCTCCGCTTTCTTCTTTGCCTGCTCATACTTCTTCGGTGCTTTCAGCGAATCCACTTTAATAACCGGCTTGGCGGGCAACATTCCCAGAATATCGTTCACCTTATAGTTCTTAAAAATACCGAGGTAATAACCATCGCCCTTAATGCCCAGCACGCCTCCATTAGCATCGTAACGTTGCTGCGTAGGCAACCACAAATCGTTCACCACCGGCACAAAGTATTGCGTTACCTTCAGCGTATCTATGTATTGTATGCCGTTGCTTTTGGTCAAATACAATTCGAGCGAATGAATGTTCCAGTTATCTTCTACAATGCTTAATACCCCGCTAAAGCATGGGTCGGCTTTGCGCTTGGGCGTAACCAGAATTTTGTTGATGAGTCTATCGCCTTCTTTATACGCCCCCAACATTCTGAAATTGTAATAGAAGAATGTATTTTCTGAAAGCGGAGAAATGAACGGACGCTGTGCTATAAAAGGAATGGTAATACTTCGGTCGTAGAAGTTGAAGTAAAAGTTTTGTGCCGAGTTGAAGGTAAAGCCATTTGCGCTACCACTTACCTTGCTACTATAAACCACCTCGCGGAACTTCCCCGGCTTTTTGTAATACAACCGGCTTTGCGATTCGCTTAAGTAAAGAATACCTGAATTGTTAGGACCGGTTAGTAAACCAGTGGTGTTTATCTTTTGCCCAAGTATACGGCTTGGGGCGGAAAGAATACGCTGCATCCCTTTTACATAGGCATCGCAAGAATAACTCTCC
>CAMBIM010000296.1 GCA_945867505.1 Chitinophaga pinensis | reverse complement strand
TTGTTAGATAAGGATGAAACCATTCCTAACAAAGGGACGAATGCACCAGCGCACATCAACGGTAAAATTGCCTTCGAGAATGTTTCGTTTGCCTATAACGATACGGATTATGTGCTGAAGAATATTTCTTTTGAACTAAAGGCCGGAGAAACATTGGCGATAGTTGGTGCCACGGGTTCGGGTAAAACTTCTACCATTTCTATCCTCGGCAGATTCTACGATATTCAGAAAGGAGCTATTAAAGTAGATGATGTAGACATTCGAGATTACGAACTCTCTGCCCTTCGTTCAAAGATGATTGTGGTATTGCAGGATGTTTTCCTGTTTGCGGGAAGCGTGTTTGAGAATATTACACTTCGTAACGAAAATATCACGCGCGAAGAAGTGATTCATGCAGCTAAGTTAGTTGGCGCACACGATTTCATTACACGCTTACCCGGTGGTTATAATTACTTGGTTATGGAACGCGGAGCAACGCTATCTATGGGTCAGCGTCAGCTTATCTCGTTTGTGCGCGCTTTAGTTTTCAATCCAAGCATCTTGATTTTAGATGAAGCAACATCATCTATCGACAGCGAAAGCGAAGAGTTAATTCAAAACGCCATTGAAACTTTAGTGAAGGGAAGAACTTCTATTGTTATTGCACATCGTCTTTCTACTATCCGTCATGCACATAAAATTATGGTTTTGGATAAAAGCGAGCTGAAAGAATTTGGCACACACGAAGAGCTGCTTGCTATGAATGGCTACTACAAAAAACTGTATGATATGCAGTTTATGAAGAAGACGGCAGTAGCGTAAACGCATTTTATATTGCGGCAACACATTATTATATTTTTCTTTTCTTAGCCGCATGCTTATAACCAGATTTTTTGAGCAGTTGGGAGGTTACCTCATCCTTATGCGTCAGGCGTTTGCCAAGCCAGAAAAAGCGCGCATGTATTGGAACGAAACGTTCCGTCAAGCCAAGGATATTGGCGTAGGCTCGCTGCCAATTATTGCTATTGTATCTACTTTTATTGGTGGCGTAAGTGCCGTGCAGTTTGCGTATCAATTCCGCAGCATCAGTCTTGTGCCTATGTGGTGGATTGGTTCTATTGTGCGCAAGGGAATGATTTTAGAATTAGCCCCTACGGTTTCTGCGCTTTTGTTAGCCGGTAAAGTAGGAAGTAATATTGCTTCTGAATTAGGCACCATGCGTATTTCGGAGCAGATAGACGCTTATGAAATTATGGGTGTAAACACTCCGGCTTATCTCATTGGTCCTAAGATTGCCGCTTCGGTGGTTGTAGTTCCCATGCTGGTAGTAATAGCGGTAGTGCTGGGTATTATAGGGGGATGGGGCGCAGGCTTGCTGGGCAATTTCTTTTCTACCACAGAATACTTTCGTGGGGTGCAGGATGGCTTTGATGGCTACGATGTGTTTATCATGTTGGTGAAAGCCGTGCTGTTTGGTTTTACAATGGCTTCTATTTCTTGCTATAAAGGTTTTACCGTTCAGGGTGGTGCGGTAGAAATTGGCAAATCTTCTACACAAGCCGTGGTGTTGAGTTCTATTGTAATGATGATTGTAAACTTTTTTGTAGCCTTCCTTTTACTGTGATAGAAATACGCGACATAACAAAAAACTTCAACGCGCAGCAAGTGCTCAAGGGCATTTCGGCAACGTTTGAAAGCGGTAAGTGTAACCTGATTATTGGCAAATCGGGTTCGGGTAAAACCGTAACGCTAAAGTGCATGGTGGGTTTGTTTGAACCCGATAGCGGTAATATTTTTTATGATGGACGGAACATTACCGCTATGGATTTTCAAGAGCGGCAAGCCGTGCGAAGAGAAATAGGAATGCTTTTTCAAGGAACAGCTTTATTCGATTCTTTAACAGTAGAAGATAACGTGCAGTTTCCGCTCGATATGTTTACCAACCAAACCGAAGCAGAAAAGAAAGCACGCGTCAACTTTTGTTTGGAGCGTGTAAACCTACCCAACACCAACAAAAAATTTCCGGGGGAGTTATCGGGAGGAATGAAAAAGCGCGTGGGGATTGCGCGGGCTATTGTGATGAATCCACGTTACCTGTTTTGCGATGAACCAAACAGCGGTCTTGACCCTAAAACAGCTATTGTAATTGATGAGCTTATCCGCGAAATTACGTTGGAGTATAACATGACCACTGTAGTAAATACGCACGATATGAATAGCGTAATGGGTATTGGGGATAAAGTGGTGTTCCTACACGAAGGCTTAAAGTATTGGGAGGGAACCAAACAGGAAATTATGCAGATTACAGATGGAGAACTTTTTGATTTTATATTCGCATCCGACTTTTTAAAAGACCTGCGCAGAAACGCAAAATATTAATGTAAGCAGTCAATCCAAAATCATACTTCTAAAATCTAAAATACAATGAGCGTACTCGTAAACAAAAATTCGAAAATTATAGTGCAGGGCTTTACCGGTAAAGAAGGAAGTTTTCATGCCGAACAAATGATAGCCTACGGAACTAATGTAGTAGGCGGTGTAACTCCCGGTAAAGGTGGAGAGAAGCATTTAGATAAACCGGTGTTTAACACCGTATCGGAAGCGCGCAAAGCTACCGGTTGCAATGTGAGCATTATTTTTGTTCCCCCAGCTTTTGCAGCTGATGCTATTATGGAAGCAACTGATGCCGGCATTGAAGTAGTGGTTTGCATTACCGAAGGCATACCGGTGCAGGATATGGTTATAGTAAAGAGCTATTTGAGCGATAAATGCACAAGATTGATTGGCCCTAATTGCCCGGGTGTTATCACACCGGAGGAAGCAAAGGTGGGCATTATGCCGGGCTTTGTGTTCAAGAAAGGAAGAGTAGGTATTGTTTCTAAATCGGGAACTTTGACTTACGAAGCTGCTGACCAGGTGGTGAAAGCCGGCTTAGGAGTTTCTACAGCTATCGGTATCGGTGGCGACCCTATTATTGGCACTACTACAAAAGAAGCCGTAGAGTTGTTTATGAACGACCCTGAAACAGATGGTATTATTATGATTGGTGAAATTGGCGGAAGCTTAGAAGCAGAAGCAGCCCGTTGGATAAAAGCTAACGGCACTAAGCCTGTTGTTGGTTTTATTGCGGGGCAAACCGCACCAGCCGGCAGAAGAATGGGACATGCCGGTGCCATCATTGGTGGTAAAGACGATACCGCTGCGGCTAAAATGGAAATTATGCGTGAGTGCGGAATAACTGTGGTGGACAGTCCCGCAGCTATTGGCGAAACGATGGCGAAAGTATTGGGTGCAGTGGCAGCTAAGTAAATTTTAATTCAGAATAGG
>CAMBIM010000295.1 GCA_945867505.1 Chitinophaga pinensis | reverse complement strand
GCCGAGTTGTTCAATTATCCGTTTGTGCATATGACCGGTCACGGGAATGTGGTGTTTAACGAGCAGGAGTTGGATAATTTACGCGCCTATTTAATTGGCGGTGGCTTTTTACATGCCGATGATAATTATGGGATGGATAAATTTATTCGTCCGCAGTTGGAAAAGCTTTTTGCAGGAAGTAAGTTGGTGGAGCTTCCTTTTTCTAATCAGGTGTTTCATCAAAAGTTTGATTTCCCCAACGGTCTTCCTAAAATTCATGAACACGATGGCACTGTGCCGCAAGCCTTCGGTTTATTTTATGAAGGAAGAATGGTGGCCCTGTATACTTACGAATGCGATTTGGGCGATGGCTGGGAAGACCAGAGCGTTCATAAAGATCCTACCGAAACTCGCGAGAAGGCTTTGAAGATGGGCGCGAACATTATTCGCTACGTTTTTGCTAACTGATTTTGATTGGTGGAAGATAATTCTGCTTCGTCCAATTAAGGTTTATAATTGCTGTTGTAAAATATGCTAATGAAAAAATTTGCTCTTCTGTTTTGTTCGGTAATTATAAGTGTTTCTAGTGTTTTTGCGTTGGCTACTGAACCCACTTCGCAACCTACCAATATGCAGTTTGGTAGCGTAAAGGCGTATAGTTTAGTAATGAGTTTTACTACCATTACTGCCGATGGTTACTTAGTTGTAAAAAGCGACCAGCCTATTACGTTTGTTCCGGCAGATGCAATTACTTATGAGAAAGGACAAGGGGTAGCAGGTGCTAAAGTGATGTATGTAGGCGCTAATAATATTCACAGCGTGCGCGAAATATTAGAAGGCACTACCTACTATTTTAAAGTGTTTGCTTACAATGGCAGCGGTAACCAAACCAATTATCTTCAAACCAATCCGTTGAGTAATTCAGTAACCAGTGCATCTTCCAGCGCAGGTTCTTATTATGCAGGTATTGATTCTACCAGCGGAACATTTATTGACGATTTACATTCGCTAATAAACAACCACACTATTGTAGCTTATGTTGCTTACCGGTACAATATTGTCCCAGCCATTTTTGAGCGCGATACCGTTGGTGCGCAGAAAGTAATTAACTGCGAATACAGTAATGAAACAACTTTGTATACAGGAAATTTTGATTTTACCGCGCAAGCTTATAACCGCGAGCATACGCTTTGTAAAAGCTGGATGCAAACTGCTGCTATTTACGGTGCTAATAATTTGATTGATTATGCCGAGGGGGCTGATTATTACAATCTGCTTTTAACGCGAAGTGTTCCGAATAACACACGCTCTAATCATCCATTAGGTGTAGTGGTAAATGTTACTTCAAGTTATGGCCAAAGCAAATACGGGAAGGATAATACAGGTAACAATGTTTTTGAGCCAAAGCCTAACCGCAAAGGCGATGCTGCCCGCGCCATGTTTTACGAAATGGTTTGTTACGATGGTTTAAGTGGCGGCTGGGGTTTAGATGAATTACTATCTGAAGCTACCGACCAAGACCAAGACGTTTTAAAACTTTGGAGCCAGCAAGACCCGCCCGATAAGTGGGAGAGAACCAAGAACGAATACATCAGTTCATTACAAAAAAACCGCAATCCGTTTATTGACCATCCGGCATGGGCTACTTGTATTAACTTCGATAGCTTGCTAAAAACAAATCTTTGTGGTGCAGTTTCTGGTATAGAAGATATGGTGCTGAATGTTGGCGTAAACGTTTATCCAAACCCTTCAAGCCAAGTTCTCAATGTAGAATTGATGACTACTGAATTTTATGAATTCGAAGTTTCTATAATTGATATTTATGGAAGAGAGATTTTTAAATCAGAAATCAGAAATCAGAAATCAGAAATAAATACGAGCAACTTCGAAACAGGGAACTACCTTATTAAGATTTCGGCAAATAATAAATCAAGCTACCGCAGGTTTCTCATTGTTCGTTAGTAATTAACTAACAATTCCATCATTCTCCGTTCGATAATTCTGATAAATTTGTCGCTCCTAAAATTTTACAACATGAAGAAACTCTACTTACTAATGATGGCTGTTGTAGCAACGGCATCGCTATTTGCACAATGTTCTAAACCATACTTTTCGGAGTATGTGGAAGGTTCTGGAAATAACAATGCTCTTGAAATTTACAATCCTACTTCGGCTCCTATTAATCTTAACGGTTATAAGGTAAAGTTGTTTACTAACGGCAGCACTGCATCCAGCGTTACCTTTAACCTTAACACTATATTGGCTGCCGGTGATGTTTACGTAATAGTAAATAACCAAGCCAACGATTCGCTGAAAGCAAAGGCAGATACTATCAGCGGTGTTACGGGTTTTAACGGCAACGATGCGGTAGCTTTATTATACGGTACAGATACTATAGATGTAATTGGAATAATTGGTAACGACCCTGGTGTTGGCGGATGGGTAATTGATGCTGATACTACTACTAATCATACTTTGGTTAGAAGAGATACAGTAACAAATGGAAGAAAAGTATGGTCCGAGAGTGTTGCCGGTTGGTACTCATTACCTCAAGATACAAACCGATTGGGTCTTCATACAGGCCCAACAAACCTTACTCCATGCGCAGCAGGTGTTATAGATACACTGGTAAGTTTTGCTCCTACATCAGGAAGTTTTACAGGTGTTAACGGAACGTTTGATTTGAACGTGTTTTTAAGCAACGTATGTGTTAGTTCGCATACCGTAGATGTGCAGTTAGCAAGCGGAAATGCAGCTTGGATAAATAATTACACTACACAATCTTTAGTGTTTGCTCCTGATTCTATTCAGAAAAAATTACCACTTACCATTACTAACGATACTACCGGAGGTTTGTCGCATACGCTTACCTTTAGATTAGTGAACACAACAGGCGATGTTAAGCTAGGTAACGATTCTATCTTTACCCTTACGCTTAACGCACCCGCAGCACCGGCAACAGATACTTGCGGAACGCTTTTCTTCTCGGAATATGTAGAAGGAACTGCCAACAATAAGTTTTTAGAAATTTATAATCCATTAGCTACTACGGTAGATTTAGCTGGCTACAAAGTTCAATCATATATTAACGGAAGCACTGGCGCAGGAACTACTTTTAACCTAAGCGGAACAATTGCAGCGGGCGATGTATATATTATTTCTGCACCACAAGCCGATAGTGTATTGAAGCTATTAGCAGATACCAGCAGTAGTGTATCCAATTTCAATGGTAACGATGCCATTGCATTACTTTACGGTACCGACACCTTAGATTTAGTTGGAGTGATAGGAGTAGACCCAGGCGGTGCAGGTTGGACCGTAGGTACTGG
>CAMBIM010000294.1 GCA_945867505.1 Chitinophaga pinensis | reverse complement strand
GAAATAGATACGGTCATGAAGTTAGGCATGGCACACCCGATGGGTCCTCTTCAATTGGCGGACTTTATTGGCCTGGATGTTTGCCTGGCTATTCTTAAAGTATTGCACGATGGTTTTGGCAACCCTAAATACGCTCCATGTCCTTTATTGGTGAATATGGTTACTGCCGGTTACTTAGGTGCAAAGACCGGTGAAGGCTTTTACAAATACGAAGCCGGTTCAAAAGAACTAAAAGTTAGTTCAAGGTTTTAATGGCATTGCCATTGTTGGTCAGGCGACCAACAACAAACCGCGTCTATACCAATCCTCATTTGTCACAGAACTGTCACATTTTTCATAAGTTTATTTCTTAAAACCGTAAAACCACTCGTTTTAACAAAAAAACGCCATTCATTTCTTCTCCTCAGTCGTTCTTTTCTTCTTCCCCATCGTTCATTTCCTCTCCCCAATGGCTCTTTTCTTCTCGGCAATCATTCATTTCTCCTTCCCTATCGTTCTTTTCTTCTCCCCTTTGCTTCTTTTCTCCTCCAAAACCGTTCTTTTCCTCTCCCCCGACATTCTTTTCTTCTTCCCTATCGCTCTTTTCTTCTCCAAAATGGTTCATTTCTTCCCCCCTACCGTTCTTTTGGCCTCCCCGATCGTTCATTTCTTCTCCTTTATAACTCATTTCCTACGTAAAGTGGCAAATTTTTATTTCCCGCTTTTTCAATCGCCTTACTTTATGCAAAAGAAAACCCCGCTCTGCATAACTGCTGAACGGGGTTCACCTTGATATAACTAACCAATACTATTTTGTACCAGGAGCAGGAGTTTGTTGACCAGCCGGAGGCAAAGTATTTTGAAAAGCACCGCCTTTGCCTGCTTCCATTTGCTCAATTTCTGATTTTTGAACAGCTTCTTTCTTTACGCTTTTCTTATCTACAAAAAACGAAGTTGAAAGACAAAGCACAATTAAACCAATGGCAAATCCCCAGGTTAATTTTTCTACAATATCAGTTGAGCGTCTTGCGCCTAACAATTGTTGACCCACACCGCCAAACGATGAACTTAATCCACCGCCCTTAGGGTTTTGAATAAGAACTACTGCGCCTAAAAGCACACAAACAACTACAATAAGAATGGTAACAAACGCGTACATGACTTAGATTATATTTTTTAGATAATTAATTCGGGCGGCAAAGAAATCATTTTTTTCGGGATATTTTAATCCGAGTATTTCGTAGCAACGAATGGCTTTAGTATACTTTTTCTGCATTTCGTAAACCTTTGCCATGGTTTCGGTAATCAGCTCAGGAGCTAGCTCGTTTTCATACACCGGCATACGCACCGTTGGCGCTTTATGCTTTTGAATCTGCTCTTCAATAAACTTATCTAAGCCCTTACTGTAATTGGTTTCCTCTTCCACCAACTCCTGTAAATTCACCGGAATATTGGTGAGGTAAAGTTTCTCTAACTCTTCATCCTGCTTTTCTACCTCGGCAGGAATTTCCTCTTGAGTAAACTTACGTTTTGAAGTTTCTGTTTGGCTGTAAGCCTTTAGCCATTCATCAAACGTATGAGGTTCGGATGTGGAGAATTCCTTTTCAGTTTCTTTAAGCAATGGTTCAGAACTGTCGGTCAGAGGTTCTAATTCAATCCGGGTCACTACTTGTTCTTTCGTCTCGATTACTTCTTCTGCTTTTGCGTCTACAGCTAATTCAACTTTGGGTTGTTGAACTTCTAATACTGGCTCAACTGTTTCCTGTTTTGTTTCTTCTATTACTGGCTGTTCTTCTACCACTGGAATGTCTGCAAACTGCTGTGCGTTTATTTCCTCCGCTAACTCCTGCACCGAAACATGAATAGCAATTTCCTTTTCGTTGAAGATGGAAAAGAGTAGCTCTCTATCCTGCGTGTAAAGCGCGGCTAATTGTAATTGCTGGTCAAACTTCGGGTTGCTCTGCTGCTGATACTTTTTAGCCAACAGTAAATGCGCTTGCTGAAAATATGGAAACTTCTCAATCAGGTTCTCTAACTCTGTAGTAGAGAACTGACCAAGTGTTTGATTAAAATTTTCCTTACTCAACTGCAATTGCATAGCCATTTACTCATTTACTAATTTCCGAATTTACTGATTAACCTTACCACCTCACCAACGCTTTCTGAAAAACATCATCTACCAACTGCGTATTTATCTCACCAATCAACCGGTCTTCTACCGAAGAAATATCATCACTGGCACTATACTGCGCATATCGCGAAAACGTCTGATCCCATTTATCTTTTTCATCGTGCGCGTTTACAAAACGCACCTGCACGGTAATCGTCAGCTTGTTCAAACCGCTGGTAGCATTGGCAACAGGGGCATCGCTGGTAAACGTATATCCACTAATAGAGCCGCTGAACTGCAAATCGCCTTCGCTGGCAACCTGGCGTAGATTGGCTTCTGTTTGCATTTTAAATTTCAACTTGTCGGTAAACGATTGCGATAAAGAAGCCGGTCCGTTACTTGCTCGGTTCTGAAACATCTCTATCGATACCGTATGCACATCTGCCGGAATATTAGCACCGGTGAAAGAATAAACTTTGCAAGAGTCAAAAAACAAAGAGCAAAGAGCAAAGAGCAAAGAGCAAACAAGATGGTTTGCATTTTGGGTTTTGCGTTTTGGGTTTTGCGTTTTCATATTTCTATTCCGTATTCCTTAATCTTTCTGTAAAGTGTTCTTTCCGAAATACCTAAATCATCAGCAGCGTTCTTGCGCTTGTTGCGGTGTTTCTTGAGTGCTTTAGTGATCAGTTCTTTTTCCTTATCCATTAAAGAAAGTGACTCCTCAATAGTTTCCGATTCGTGAAAATCTTTGCCATCTACTACCACCGCTTGGTTGGTATTAGGATGAGAAAGAATAACCGGCTGTTTAGAGTTTGGAATCCGGAAGTCTGAAGTGGGAAGCTGTGTATCATGCACATTTCCGCTCACCTGATTTTTGGTGACATCAAACACAAACTGCTTAAGGTCGTTAAAGTCATTTTTTAAATCGAAGATGAGTTTGTAAAGAATTTCGCGCTCGGTAAAATTGCTTCCTCCGCTATTGTAACGTGCTTCGGCTAGTGCAGGCAAACGGTTATCGGTAATATCAGGAACAATCTGCGCCAGCTCTTTTGCTGTTACATCTTTGTCTATTGCCAAAATAGAAACCTGTTCCGCTACGTTCTTCAATTGACGAACATTGCCCGGCCATGGATACTTCAACACCAGTTCTTTTGCATCATCCGTCAACCTTACAGCGGGCATTTTATTCTTCTCCGAAAAATCGGTAGAAAATTTGCGGAAGA
>CAMBIM010000293.1 GCA_945867505.1 Chitinophaga pinensis | reverse complement strand
AAATGGCCAATCAATTTCCATTTTCCCTTTCCATCCGCAAGTCATAGATGGCTCTGTTAGCGGGCATCACATCGCTGTCTGATTGGTAGGCCAATGCTGAATAATGCCGCATCTTAGCAAAAAGCACACGCGCTTGTGGGTTCAAAGTTGAATCTAACACGGGTTTGATTAAATTAAAATGTATCCTGTGCATACTATCAATTTTATGGAATGAAATCCTATCTATTAGTTCGGAATAATAACTGGCCAATGCCCTCAGTGAATCGCGCCTTTTGTAAACCGAATCTTTTCTTATTTGCAAACTAGACATGCGCTGCGCATAAATCATTTTAATAGAATAAAAAGCTTTCAACCATTTATAATTCATTGCTCGAAACTATTTAAAATCTTTAAGCTGTGATATAGTTTTATTAAATTAATTTACACCACCAACTCACCATTGGCCAACAAATGGTGCTTCACAAATTTTAATTCATTGTAAGTAAAAGTATCCCCTAGTATGCCTTTTATTTCGGTTAAGGTTTTGTCAGGACTGGCTTTAAAAACCTTGGCAATTAAAGCCACATTTTCTTCATTTACCAAACCATCAATACTCACCTGCCCCATGCTAATTAAATCGGCCAAGTGGGTGGCAATGGTAGAGGGCGAAAGGTTGCGTTGCGCAGCAATTTGTTCCATTTTAAGTCCTTGTTGGAACAACGTAAAAGTGGTTTGCATGGAATCGCCAGCCGTTTGCTTACCAGCTGTGGCTTGCTCCTTTTCTTTTTTCATCGGCATGTCCATCACCGACTCTTGAAACGTTTTTTCTATTTTATGATCAATGCAATAGTCTTTGATAATAGCAATAATGGCGCTTCCGAATTGTGCAATTTTCTTTTTACCCAAGCCTTTAATGGCCATTAATTCCGATTCAGTAACCGGTAATTTACTCACTATTTCTATCAATACTTTTTGCGCCAACACCATGTAAGGATCTAAGTCTTTATCGCTCGCCATTTCATCACGCCATTGTTTTAAGCTGATGTACAACTCGCCATGTTGCATGGTTTTGGGCACATAAACTTTGGCTAACACCTGACTTTTAATAATCGGTTTAAAATCAATTTCGGCATTGGCTTTGGCATGCATATAATCGGAGGCTACAAAACCAAACATCATTTTTTTGAAGCACTGAATTTTCACAAACACATTGCGCTGAAAATCTTCTAAGCCTTCGTACACCGATTCCTTCACCAATTTATTATCTGAATCGATGATAATCTCTTTTGTTTTTTCATAAAACTCAACATCTAATTGGTGCGCAAAATATGCACTGGCTTTTTTCACACGCTCTTGTAAATCCATGTTGGTTTCGGGCAATGATTCATCGGCTAACAATTGCGCCATTTGCACTTTGAATTTTTCATTCACCGCATGAATATCCTTGGTATAAGCATCGTTCAATAATTTGATTTCTGGCTCCAAATTTCCATGTAAAATAGTACTATTGCCTTCTATCAATTTGTTGAAATAACGGATGTCTTTTTCTATCACCGAAAAATCAAATAAATCGGCCAAGAGCATCTGTTGAAAACGCGTTTTAGATTCTTTCAAATCGCCTGCATTGGGCAAATTGCGATGTATATCTTTTGTAAATTCAGCAACTACTTCATCCGTCTTTATACTATTGCCAATAATAGGCGTACTTAGCACCATGCCTTCGAATGTTTTACAACGGCTGAGCGCCACATATACCTGACCATGCGCAAAGGCCGCATTGGCATCGATAATGGCTTTCTCGAAGGTTAAACCCTGACTCTTGTGAATGGTGATGGCCCATGCCAATTTTAAAGGGTATTGTTTAAAAGTACCGAGTACTTGTTCTTCAATTTCTTTGGTGTTAGGGTTCAACACATATTTAATATTTTGCCACTCCTCCTGCCCTACCACTATTTCGGCCAAATCGCTATCGCATTTTACATAAATATCTTTGCCTTCTATTTTTGTAACACGTCCAATTTTTCCATTGTAATAATTCTTATCGCGCGAGCTGTCATTCTTCACAAACATCACTTGTGCATTCACTTTCAACTCGAGTGTTACCTCTGTAGGATAGGCATAACTCGGAAAATCATCTTTGATATCGGCATTGAAATAAGATGACCCCAATTTCAATTCGCTGAGCTTGGTTTGATTGATTGTTTGCGCGCTGTTATTGTGCGTTGTTAGGGTGATATAACCTTCATCATCGCCCGGTTTAAAATCAGGGATGTAACGCTCGTTCAACTCACTCAACAAATCGTAATCAACATTGTTATCTCTGATACTGTTCAGCATCTTTATAAAATACTGATCGGATTGTCTGTAAATATGTTTCAGTTCAATGCTTATCGGTTCTGTTTTTTGCAGGGCTTTGCTGCTAAAAAAATAAACAGTATCGTAGTATTCTTTGAGCATGTACCACTCATCGTCCTTGATTACTGGCGACAACTGATGCAAATCGCCAATCATTAACAACTGCACCCCACCAAAAGGCTGGTAGTGATTTTTATACCTACGTAAGACCTCGTCGATGGCATCGAGCATATCGGCACGCACCATACTGATTTCATCGATTACCAATAAATCTAAACTCTGAATAAGTTTGATTTTTTCGCGGTTGAATTTTTTGTTGTTGTTCTGTTGTGCCCCAGGATTAAAGCTAGCACCCTTTTGCAAATGCTCGGGTATGTGCGGACCGAAAGGCAACTGAAAAAAGGAGTGAATGGTGACACCACCTGCATTGATAGCTGCTACACCAGTGGGCGCTACCACGGCCATGCGCTTGGGCGAATGCTTTTTTAAATTGTGTAGAAAAGTGGTTTTACCAGTACCAGCCTTGCCCGTTAGAAAAATATTTTTATTGGTATATTCAACGTAATCGAGGGCTAGTTTTAGTTCCGGATTTTCTTCAAAGGTGCTCATAGTAAAGTCATCAAATTAGATGCATATGTTCTTTTTGAAACATCATTTTTGATTGCCTTACAAAGCTAAAATAAATTGCATTGAAATCCTTCAACGTGGATAAGTTATCTTATCGAATGAATTTATATTTTTAAAAATTCTCTGTTACAGGATGTTCCTAATCCACCATCAATACCAAGCCTTTCAAATACTCACTTTCTGGATGGTAAATATTTACAGGGTGGTCGGCCGGTTGGGTTAAGCGGTGCAAAATTTTAATATGTCGTTTGCTTTCAATCGCAGCCGATAAAATGGTTTGATTAAAGGTAAAACTATCTACTACTTGAGAACAGCTAAAAGTAAACAATAAGCCCCCTTTTTTAACATATTTTAATCCTTC
>CAMBIM010000292.1 GCA_945867505.1 Chitinophaga pinensis | reverse complement strand
CGTTAACACTATCGGCAAGAAAATACGATACGCGGGTCATACCAGCAAACGAGCCGCCATTGCGGAAACATACGCGGTATTCGTTATTACATTTAGCAATGAAGAAAGACATGTGTATATCATTCAGCGTATCTAATTCATTCTTTGCCGAAATCTGATTTTCGGAAATAGGACGAAAGTCAACAATCCACTCCGGGTAGCTGCCAAGCGCAGTTGTAGAACCAACCGAACCATTCCATATACCTTTTACTTTAGCCAGCACACCAAAGCCAAAAGTTTTATCGAGGGTAGAATACGTAGTGGGCGTATTGTCAACAGTTTTGGGTTCGGGTTTGCATTGTGCAACCAGCAGAAAAGCAGCCGTAGCAGCTATTAGTAAAGAAGCTGTGATAGTATTTGTTTTCATAAATAGCAGAAAGTATTCTGATTAGCTCTTTAGCTTAAACGAATTAAAGAACTTATCGGCAGAGCGATTCTTTTCTTTTTCGGTTTCAGAAATTACCTGTAACACATACATTTTGTTATGCACTAAATAGCTGCGCATAGTTATAACAGCCAGCCCTTCCTGATAATCTATCCGTATTTCATAGCCCGGAAAGCCGCCAATGCTAATTTCTTTCTCGCTCAATAATTTTCCTTTTACGTTAGTTACAGCACCATCGGTAGAGTTGCGAAAAAACGAAGGCAGCAGTTCTTTTCTATCGGAGTTAACTAGCGAGTCGGGATATTCGCTGGTTACTAAACCGTAAACCATATTGTCATCTCCTTTGGTTTTAGAAGCGTCAAAAATGTCAATCTCCATTTTAAGGTCGCCAATTTCAGAAGGCACCGATTGGTTTGAATGTTCGGGTGCTTCAGGAAACTGTATAGTGTAATTGCTTGTTTCTCTTATAAACCATTCCTTGACGGCTGTAAAGCCTGTGGCGGTTATTACTAAGGCAAAAAAGGCAATGGCGGTGGTAATTTTTTTCATATGGTTGTTTGGTTATATAAGGCTAACATAAAAGAATAATTGGCAGGTTTCAGTTACCTTATTTCTGTAATGTAACACGTGCAAAAAATCATTTGTAGGGTATCATTAAATAGATACATTCGATATCGTTAAAATAAACCCAAACTACATGAAGAACATTTTTACTTCGCTGTTACTTAGTTCTACTTTAATTTTTTCTTCCGTTGCTCAATCTCCTTTTTCTTTTACCAATTCTAACTCCAAATTTACCAGCACCAATTTTCATAGCGGCAACTCGGTAAGTGTGGTGGATATGAATAGCGATGGTATGGATGATATTGCCCGCTTAGACCAAAGCAATGATTTGTATTACACGCTGCAACGCACCAACCAAACCTTTAATAATATTCATGCAGTAGTTACAGGCACTGGAAGTGCATGGGCTATGGTAGTAGGGGATGTGAATAACGATGGCGCACGCGATGTGGCGGTTGGTTACAGCAGTAGTGCAAAATTAGTAAAGGCAAATAGCGCGCTAAACTCATTTCCTATTTCAACTTTACCTAACAGCAATTACTTTTTGCAAAACATGAATTTTGCAGATATTAATAACGATGGCTGGATTGACTTGTTTGGTTGTAACGATGTTGGAACTAGTAAAATGTGGGGCAACAGTGGGACAGGAACTTATCCTGCTACCACTAATTTTTTCAGCACCAACAACCCGGGCAGTTCCGACAACAGCGGAAACTACGGTAGTATTTGGACAGATGTAAACAACGATGGTCATGTAGATTTCTACGTAGCCCACTGCCGCCAAAGCACTGGTTCAACCGATGGTAACCGACTGGATCAACTCTTTATTAATAACGGAAGCAACAATTATATTCTTGACACAACCGGTGCCAGAGGGTTAAGAAACTATCAGCAAACTTGGACAGCCAGTTTTGAAGATATTGATAACGATGGTGATTTAGATTGTGTACTTACTGAAACTGATGCCCCAAGCAAACTTCTTTTAAACGATGGCAACGGCTATTTTACAGATATAACTGCAGGCAGTGGTTTTGTATTAGACATTACACCTTACCAAAGCAAAATGGAAGATTTGGATAACGATGGTTATGTAGACATTATTATTTCGGGCGATGATGCTCGTATATTCCATAACAACCACAACAATACTTTTACCCGAATAGATGGTTTATTCAACACCAACAATATGCTTTCGTTTGCCATAGGCGATTTGAATCACGATGGTAAAATTGATTTGTATTCTACCTATGGTAGTGTTTACAACAGCCCAACCAGCACCGATGATGTACTATGGCTGAATACCACCAATAACGCTAACCACTTTGTTACTTTTAATTTGCAGGGTACTATTAGTAACCGCGATGCACTTGGCGCGCGGGTAGAAGTATACGGAGCATGGGGCAAACAAATACGCGAAGTTCGTGCTGGCGAAAGCTACGGCACTACCAATACATTTATGTGTCATTTTGGTTTAGGCATTGCTACCACCATTGATTCTGCCGTTATCCGCTGGCCAAAAGGTTTGGTAACTACACTTTATAACCGCGCGGTTGACCAGTTCATTACTGTAATAGAAAATCAATGTTCTTCACCCGATAATGTTATTGCGTTCAATGGGCCTTCAACACTGTGTGCCGGTCAATCTGTAACAATGACAGCACCGGCAGGTTATTCCTATTTATGGAGCACTGGAGCTACTACACAAAGCATTATTGCTTCTACCCTAGGCGATTTTACAGTAAGAGTAACTGATGGTAGTTGCAGCAGCATATCCAGACAGGCAACTATACTTTCGCAGCCCGATGAAACTCCAACTATTACTGCTTTAAGTGAAACCATTTTCTGCGAAGGGTCAAACGTAGTGCTGCAAGGCTCACCTGCTTCAAACTACTTATGGAGCAATGGCGATACTACTCAAACCACTACCGTTACACAACCGGGAACGTATGCATTAACTATTCAAGGAACCTGCGCACCGTTTACATCTTCAGCTATTACTGTTTCCCCAATTGCTTCGCACATTTCCAACGCGGTTTCGGTAGCAGTTTGCGATAACACTGCAAATGCAATAACCTTAGGTGCCGTAGCTACCGGTGATGCTTATTGGTATGATGCCGCTACAGGAGGTAACATAGTAGCAACAGGAGAATCTTATACTACGACTGCACTTAGCGATACCAGCATAACTTATTACGTAGAGTCGCGCGATAGCTTACTTGGTCTTTCAGGCTTTGTAGGGCCTGGAGATTCAACTTTTGGGAATGGGGGTATTTACAATGTAAGTCAGTATCAGATATTTACAGTTTTTAAAGCTTCCACGCTTAAAACGGTAAAAGTATATTGCAGCAC
>CAMBIM010000291.1 GCA_945867505.1 Chitinophaga pinensis | reverse complement strand
GCTTTCATCTTCGAACCCCTCGTACTTGGTTCAGCAGGAATGTTGATGTATTCGGAAACTGTTTTAGATAAATTGATTTCAGTTTGCAAGCAGAATAACATTCTAACCATTGCTGATGAAGTAATGACCGGCTTTGGTAGAACAGGGAAGTTTCTGGCAACAGATTATTGCGAGAATAAACCAGACATTGTTTGTTTGTCCAAAGGCATTACAGGAGGCTTTCTTCCATTTGCTGCAACTACCTGCACGCAAAAAATTTATGATGTGTTTCTGTCCGATGAAAAAGCGAAAATGTTTTTCCATGGGCATAGTTACACTGCAAACCCTCTGGGTTGTGCTGCCGCTGTTGCCAGTATAGATTTATTTGAAACTGAAACTACGTTTGAAAATATTTCGAGAATCGGGTTGCTTCACTCAAAGTTTGCAGAAAATTTAAAAAGTAATGCGCATATAAAAGAAGTCAGAGTGCGTGGAACAATTGTAGCCATCGAATTAAAAACAGAAGACGCAACAGGCTACCTAAACAACATTCGCGATAAAGCTTACCAGTTTTTTATTGAACGAAAAATCATTCTTCGTCCGCTGGGCAACGTTATTTATATTCTACCGCCTTACTGCATTTCAGATGCTGATTTAAAGAAAGTGTATACTGCGATTAACGATTTTCTTAAAGAAATATAAAAACAGCCTCATACTATTCCTTTAGAACAAGCGTTACTCTTCGCAGTAGTTCACTTAATTATATTCGCCACATGAGGATTGCTGTAAGCATTTCTATTTTATTTCTTTTGTTCATTACAACTAATTTGTTTGCTCAAAACGATACGGTAAGAATTAAAGGAAGTATTTCTGACACTTATACCAGACGTACCGTATCAGGCATAAGTATTATCAATCCTAAATCGAGTTTTACAGTAGCTACCGATAGCAAAGGCTATTTTGAAACAACCATTAATCGCTCGGATACGTTGTTTTTGTTCTTGCCCGGTTACCGCACCACTAAATTTTCAGTTGCCGATTCCATAAAGAAGGGCGAATATGTTTTACATCTTTCAATTGAGCCTTTATCTACCGGTTTAAGCCAAGGGGTAGTTATAAAAGCAGCTAAAACTTTGGAGCAGATAGAAGCAGACAGAAAAAAAATTGGACTCACGCCAAAAGAATTAGAACGTCCTGATATTGTTATTACCAGCCCCATTAGTGCTTTGTATGAAATGTTTAGCGGACATGCTCAAGAGCGCGAAAAGTTGAAAGGACAAATGAAGGAAGATGAGCGCAGAAGAATTTTCAAAGAACTACTGAACTACTATAACGATAACGGGCTAATTGATTTACCAGAGCAAAACTACGAAGAGTTTATTGATTTCTGTAACCTACCTGCAGACTTTTTAAAATACAGCACCGATTATGAAATAACCAAAACAATAGTTACTCAATACAACAAGTTCGGCAGACAGAGTGGTTTAATAAAATAGCCAGCTAGTACAGCAATACAAAATTCTCTTTCGCCAGTTTTTCTTTGCTGAAAAAGCAAATGCCAAATTGATACACATCAATTGTTAGCCTTACCCGCGTATCTTGTTTTATATCTTCCCAAGCTTCGCTCATATCTTTGCTCCAATAGATATCATCAAAAACAAAAATAGAGTTCTCAGTTGACTTACTTAAACATTGATAAAAATAATTGAGCGTTGCTGCTTTGGTATGGTTGCCATCAAAAAAAACTAAGTCAACAGAAGATAACTGCTGCAGAGCGGAAGAAAGTGTTTCGTTGAAGTTACCAGTAACCACTTCTACATTCTTAATTTGAAGAGAAGCATAGTTTTGCTTAGCTGTTTCCGCAATTTCATTTGAGCCTTCTAAGGAAATAAGACTTGCGTTAGCATTAGCCAATGCCATGTATGACGAACTAAGCCCAATAGATGTTCCTATTTCAAGAATATTTTGAGGCTTAAAATAGTTGACCAACCGGTAAAGTAACACTCCGTATTTATGACGAACTGTTACTTTCCTTTCTATATCGGCAACTGTCTTGCTCAACGAGTTTCCTGTTCCAAAATCTTCTGCTTTTAATAAAGCGTTGTTGCTTCGTTGCTTTTCTCTTAATTTGACTATTGATTGAAGTTGACTATCTTTTTCGCCTTCTAACACGTTCAAATAAAACTGATACACAAAAGGAGAATGCAAGTAGTATTTCGTTTTCGCCTTTTGCAGGTACCTCAAATATTTTTTAAACCGAAACAGTATATTCATTGCTAGTTCTGTAACTTTTAGGAACTTCGCAACATAAAGTAAAAATATGAAGAAGAATATTCTACTCTTTTTTGTTTCGCTTATTTCAGTTTCGCTTTTTGCGCAAAAGGGATTTCATGTAGGTGTTTCTGGGGCGTTTACTGGCAACTTTATTTATACCCAAAATAATTATGGAACTCTTTCTCCATTCAAAGAACAATACGTTCGGGTTTCGGAGATGGATTACCGGTTTACTTATGGCGGCAATGGCGGGTTTGCAGTAGGATATAACTTCACAAAACGCTGGGGCTTACAAGCGGAAGTAAGATACGCTACGGCTGGGCAGAAATATGAAGATAATTTTATTGGCCCTGCCACTTTGCCGGAAGGCACTTTTGGCAGTTCATACGAGCGCGTAAATGTAAAGCGTGAAATAAAACTAGCGTATGTACAAATACCCATCATGGCAAAATACATCAGCAAGTTTGGTAAAAAGGCTAAACTTTTTGTTTGCTTGGGTCCTCAGTTTGGTTTTAGAACTGCTGCCAGCGAGCAGGTAAAAATTGCCAACATTACTTACCTGCCCGACTCAATTACTTTTACCTCAAGCCAAAAGTTTAAAACATTTGATATGGGTTTAGCTCTGCAAATAGGCGCAGAAGTGTATGCAACAGATTATTTATTTTTCGATATAGGACTTTCAGGTTATGCCGGCATTCTTGATCTAAACGGAAACGTTTTAAAAACGCTTGGCTGGTTTAGTGCTAACGATGTAAATTACCAACAAAGCCGCAATGCTAATGTGGGCGTAATGGTTGGTATACATTACCTATTCATAAAGCGGAATACAGAGGGCTTCTAGAAACAATCAAATTATTTTCTCCAGAATATGCACGCCTGCTTTTTCGATTTGGCTGTGTATGCCAGATGTTTTAAGCAGATTTTCCAAATCGATTTTTGCTTGGGCTTCTTTCTCTTTAGTGTCTAAATATTTTTTGCGGTAGTCTTCTATAATATCTATTGCGGCTATATCGTTCACGCTATCAACCGTGGCTTTTATTTTTTCTATGTCGGTTATCTGTGTTCGCTCTTTTATAAACGCTAGC
>CAMBIM010000290.1 GCA_945867505.1 Chitinophaga pinensis | reverse complement strand
CATGTTTTGCCAATAGAAGAGAACACCATTCTTCTGTTTGATTCTATGGTAGCATTTAGTTGGAGCAACGAAGCGCGAAAAGTATTAGGACAAAGTTGGCGACACATGAACGAGTATCAAACCATCCTGCATGGCGATTCGCGCATTGGCAACATGATGTTTCCTAAAGCAGCCGATACAGGACGCTTTGTAATGATTGATTGGCAAGCCGTTCGCAAAGGCAGAGCCGTTTACGATCTGGCGTATTTCCTTGTTCTTAGTTTATTAAAAGAGCACCGCATTGCAGAAGAGCAAAACGCGATAGATGCTTACTATAAGCATCTGGTGGCTAACGGTGTTAAGGACTATACCAAAGAACAGTTGCAGGAAGATTATAACCACGCCTGCTTATGCGTGTTGGTGTTACTTTCTTTACCCATGCTTAGTGGCGAAGTAAGTGCCGAAGGCAAGGCGGCACAGATATTTGTGTGGGGTATGGGTGTTTGGCGCGATAGAATGGTGGTTAAATTCAGCGAGTTTGATTATGCCTGGATGGCTAATCGCTACCAGCTTACAGAGGAACAATCTCGTCAAGCAGTTGAAGAAATGTTAACCGTTATTGAAGTGAGACTAAAAAAGATTGAACTTGCCAAAACCACATAAATAAACCTTTTACATTTTATTTTTGTTTAGATTTAATCTAAGTTCGCACCCGCGTGAGTGAAACATTAACAGAAGAAACTATTAAGACCGGCATTGTAGATGTGCTGAAGACTATTTTCGACCCCGAGATACCCGTAAACATTTACGACCTTGGCTTGATTTACGAAATAAATGTCTTCCCTGACCACAATGTAGAGGTCGTTATGACACTTACTTCGCCAAATTGCCCTGTGGCAGGAACTTTGCCTGGTGATGTAGAGCAGAAAGTAAAGTCAGTAAGTGGTGTAAACGAAGTAACCATTGAGCTTGTGTTTGAACCATCATGGAATCAGGAAATGATGAGTGAAGAAGCAAAGTTGGAACTGGGCTTTATGTAATGCTGAAATGGAATTCGAACTAAAACTATAATTCAAAAATCTAAAATCAAACAACATGTATCCAGAAACATTAGTAGCACCAATGAAAGCTGATTTAACAGCAGTAGGCTTTGAAGACTTAACCACACCGGCAGATGTGGATATTGCTTTAACCCAGACTGAAGGAACTGTATTTCTTGTATTCAATTCGGTTTGCGGTTGCGCAGCAGGAGCAGCACGTCCGGCATTAAAAGCAGCCGTTAGCCAATCAACCAAACTACCCAACAAATTGGTAGCGGTATTTGCGGGAGTAGATAAAGAAGCGGTTAACAAAGCGCGTGAATATACGCTGCCTTATCCTCCATCTTCGCCATCAATGGCATTATTCAAGGATGGTAAATTGGTTCACTTTATTGAGCGCCACCAAATAGAAGGCAACAATGCAGAGAACATTGCCGCACACTTAACTAAAGTGTTTGAGCATTACTGCTAAGAAACTAAGTCATTGTTAAACAAAGAAGCCATCAATATAAATTGATGGCTTCTTTGTTTTTAGAACCTAAGCGCAGGACCTGCGCCACGCCAAACTTTTCCTTTTTTCTCCAGTTTAAAACTCAAACTTAACTCGTGAGTAGAGCCAATATCGTTCCGATATGTAGAGAAATTTTGGCTGTAAGCATAAGATACAAAGAAAAGGTCTTTCACGCTAAAGCCGCCTTCAAATACCCCATAGTTTAAGCTGCGGTAATTAGCCCCCACATAAAATATTTTATACATCATAAACCTTACACCAATATCGCCTTGTGGTGGGCCACCTTTTGTCCAGCGGAAAGAAGCCACCGGGTCAATACTAAAATTGCCACGAGCCAGTTCAATCTTTCCTCCCAAGAGAATATTTAAGTGTTGCACTTTCTTAATCATGGCTGTGCCATCATCGCCACGGTAGTTAATGTTTAAGCCCATTAGCTGCGGCACAGAAACACTTGCATAAAAATTGTTTTTGTATCGGTAATAAATACCGAACGAAGCATCGGGGTAAATTTTGTAACCGGTGGAAGTATACAAACGCGGGTCGCCCGGATTATCTAATAATAACTTATTGGCTTCTAAACGATATTGCACCACACTAATAGATGCACCAATGCTTAACGTATGGTTTGCTTTGCCATTAGAAAAACGTGTCGAATATTTGTTTTTGTATAAAGGAATACTGTAAGCAATAGAAACTGTTCCTGAGGTTTTGCCCGTTGGACCGGTAACATCATGTATAACGTAACCACCAATACCCAGGCGTTTATCTTTAATCTCCCCATCCATAGCCAGTAAGGCTGTGTAAGGCGATTGTTCTATTTTGGTAAACTGCTTACGAAAAGTAGCCGTGCCGTGAATCCAGCCTTGTGTTCCAGCCAAAGCGGGATTAAGCACGAAAGCATTTTCGCGTAACAAGGAGAACTCTTCTACCTGCTGCGCGTTAATAGACGACAGGCAACAGACAACGGACAACAGAAGTAAAAGCCTTTTCATTATCATATTCTCAAATCATCAAATTACCTTATCACTGTCAAGGGCCCGTTAAACTTTACTTCCTCTCCGTTGTATTTTATCTTTATAATATAATAGTAAGTAGCACCGGGTAGATTTTCGCCATTCCATGTTCCTCGCCAATCATTCTGATAAGGTGCTTGAAAAAATACCTCATCGCCCCAACGGTTGATAATGCGTACTTCATTATCCGGGTAACGTTCTAAATCGCGAATATGCCAATAGTCGTTATAGCCATCTCCGTTATCAGGAGTAATGGCATTGGGTATAAAGAAGAGGGCGAAAGGTTTGTTGCGAACAAAAATGCGCAGACTATCATAGTCTTCGCACCCCTGACCATTAGCAACAGTTAAGTAATACGTAATGTTAGAATCTGTCCAGCTAAGCGGGTTATAGCAATCGGTGCAACTCAAGTTATAATCGGGAGTCCAGTTATAATTTGAACCGCCAAAAGCATTGAGTTGAATAGTATCGGTGCGCCACATAATAGTATCTACACCGGCTACGGCAAACGATTTAGACGTAATAGCCAAGGCAAAAGGAGAGTAGTTGTAGTTGTTCCAGGTAAACTTACTGATGCGGTTAAATGGCGAACCGGCAACAATGGCATCCTGAAAAATAGATTCCCACTGCGGTTGATTTTGCCAATGCACAATATCGTTCCAACTGCCATCGGCAATGGTATCATACAGAATAGTAATATCAGCAGAATCGGCACCAGATACATGATACAACCGGTGATACCATTCGGGATTTATCTGACAAACCAAATGAAAACGGATATCGCGGTCAAAGCCCTCTAACGTGGGGTCTAT
>CAMBIM010000289.1 GCA_945867505.1 Chitinophaga pinensis | reverse complement strand
TCATACACCCCCGGCTTCTTAATATTACCCGAAGCAGAAATCAATTTTGTTCCCGTGCTTTTACCAATACCAATCTTAGCAAACTCCTCTCCACCGTTCATTATAATCCACGGCACATCCATGATGGTTTCCACATTGTTCACCACCGTAGGGTTACCATACAAACCAACTACTGCCGGGAAAGGCGGCTTAATACGCGGGTTGCCGCGTTTCCCTTCCAAACTTTCAATCAACGCAGTTTCTTCGCCACAGATATAAGCACCCGCACCGCAGGTTACGTGTAAATCTAAATCGAAACCGCTGCCTTTAATATTCTTGCCTAACCACCCGTTGGCATATGCTTCGTTAATAGCGCGTTCTAAAATGCGATACACCCACATATATTCCCCACGAATATAGATGTAAGAAAGGTGCGCCTCTAAAGCAATGCTTGATGTAATCATTCCTTCCACCAACAGGTGCGGAAGTTTTTCCATTAAGTATCTATCCTTGAAAGTTCCGGGTTCCGATTCATCGGCATTACATACCAGGTGGTGCGTAGGATTGTTCTTGCCAATAAAGCTCCATTTCATACCGGTAGGGAAACCCGCGCCACCTCTACCGCGTAGTCCGCTTTTCTTTACTTCTTCCACTATCTTTGTGGGAGTCATTTTTAAAGCTTTTTCTACTGAAGAGTAACCGCCTACTTTGCGGTAAACTTCGTAGGTTTCAATACCGGGAACGTTAACATGTTCTAAGAGAATTTTTTTGCCCATGGCTTACATCATTTATGCGGGC
Organism: Chitinophaga pinensis; assembly: GCA_945867505.1. Classification (GTDB taxonomy): domain Bacteria; phylum Bacteroidota; class Bacteroidia; order Chitinophagales; family LD1; genus Bog-950. Next base: position 2,600 of record CAMBIM010000289.1, on the reverse strand, counting down.
ACGAATCTAATTTCATAGAGGAATTTCTCCAAAGAAAGTTTCAACACAAACGCGGGTATAGTTTGCTATAACTTTTTCCGCTTACCTACCGTATACAAGTTGCACTTTGTTTTGCAAAATCCATGAAGCCATTTATCTTGTTTAAAATCACCGCAGCATCCGAGGAAGAAAATATTATTTTCGACCAGTTTTTGCCTATGAATCCAAATCAAACTCCTGAACAATATGTGCGGATTTCCGGCAATGCGGGCGAAGCCTTAAATATTCATTTTAGAGATTTAATTGAAACCATTAACGAAGGAATTTACTGCGTAAATACATCTGGCGTAGTAGTATATGCCAATCAACGTTTTTGTAAAAACTTGGGTTATGCTTTGGAAGAAGTAATGGGTAAAGACATTTTTCAGCTTCTTTATAACGAAGAGAACATTCGCCTTGCCAAAGCTAAATTAGAGCTGCGCAAAAAAGGTATCAGCGATAGCTACGATGTGCAGGTAAAACCAAAAAATGGCGAAATGCTTTGGGTGCGCATGAACGGCAAGCCACTGCAAAATGAAGCTGGTGAATTTATGGGGGCAATTGTAGTAAGCACCGTTATTACACAACAGCGCGAATTAGAAAAGGAACTAATAGAAGCAAAAGAAGATTTAGAGAGTAAAGTAATTACCCGCACACGTCAGCTATCGGAAGCTAACGAAAAACTTTCGGAGCAAGTTAAGGAGAGAAAGTTAGCCGAAATATCGCTCAAGAACAGCGAAACCCGTTTCCGAAATATTTATGAAAACTCGCCCGATGCTATTTTTATTGAAAGCTGTAGCGGTATAATCATTGATGTAAACGATGCCGCCTGCAAACTGCACCAACTTACACGCGAAGAACTAATTGGCAAAACTATTTTCGATTTATCACCGGTTAATGCTTATGAAGAGATTAAACAACGTCAACCCAAAATTGTAGCCGGTGAGGTACGTAAGTTTGAAAGTGCTTCTATTGCTTACGATGGACGCATTATTCCTATCGAGGTAAGTGTTGCGCCTATTGATTATAAAGATGAACCTGCCCTGCTGATGCACGTGCGCGATATAAGCGAGCGCAAGCAGAATGAAAAGCTTTTACAGCAACTCAATTCGGATTTAGAAGAAAAAGTAAACGAGCGGACTAAAGAGTTGCAGGCTATGAACATAAAACTGCAGCTGGAAATAAACGCAAAAGCCGTTATGCAAAAAGAAGTGCAGCGGCAAAAAGATTTCCTGCGCCTGATTATTGATAGCACACCCAACCTTATTTTTGTTAAGGACCAGAGCGGAAAGTTCCTGCTTGCCAACAAAGCAACCGCGCACTTTTACGGTATGACTACCGACCAAATGGAAGGTCACTATGATACCGAACAGAATTTCACTGCTGAAGAAATTGATGAATTTATTGAACAGGATAAAGAAGTAATGAAAGTCGGTAATGAGGTGCAGTTTCCCGAACAAGGTTTTGTAAACCCCGAAACCTATAAACCAGTTTGGCTGCAAACGGTAAAAAAACCAATCCCTTCTTTTACCAGCGATGATGTGAATATTTTGGGCGTAGGTACAGATGTTACCGCTATACGGGAAGCTAAGGAAGAGCTTAAGATTTCGGAACAGCTGTATCGCGAAATTGCACGCAACCTGCCTAATGCAGCTATGTTCATTTTTGATAAAACTCTGAAATTTATTTTAGCAGAGGGTCCTCTGGTAGGTATAATAAGCAAGAAGAAAAGCGAAATAGAAGGCAGAACTGTTTTTGAAACCATACGCGAAAGCGAACGTGATAGAGCCGAGAAAATTTATAGAGGAATATTGGCAGGTGAAAACAGCGAAACCGAGCAAGATTTTTCCGGTCGTTCCTTGAAGGTGCATCATATTCCTATACGTAATGAGAAGGGCGAAATTATTTACGGAATGGTAATGGTGTTTGACATCTCTGATTTAAAGCAAGTTCAAACCGAATTAGAAAAACGAGCTACACTTTTACAGCGAAGCAACGATGAACTGGAACGTTTTGCTTATGTAGCTTCGCACGATTTGCAAGGGCCGCTGCGCACTATTGCCAGTTATTTACAATTGCTTGAAATGCGCTATAAAGATAAGTTAGATGATGAAGCTTTGGAGTTCATACACTTTTCAGTGGCCGGTGCCAAGCGTATGCAAACCATTATTCTTGATTTGCTGAACTACTCGCGCATTTCTTCTGCTCCCAAACCTTTTGTAAAAACCGATTTAAACCATGTGCTTACCGATGTCATCCGCAGTTTAGATAGTACCATTAAAGCAAGCCATGCTAAAGTTATAATTCCTGATTTGCCGGTTATTAGTGCCGAGCCTAATCAACTGTATCAGTTGTTTTTGAACTTGGTAGACAACGGAATGAAGTTTGTGAAAGACAAGCACCCCTTTATTACCGTATCGGTTACCGAACATGAGTACGAATAAGAGTTTGGTATAACGGACAATGGCATTGGAATTAAACCCGAGTTTAAAGAGAAAGTATTTCAGATTTTTCAGCGATTACACAATGTAGCAGATTACCCGGGCACCGGTGTTGGTTTAGCCATCTGTAAAAAAATTGTA
>CAMBIM010000288.1 GCA_945867505.1 Chitinophaga pinensis | reverse complement strand
CCCTTTAATGCCGCTACGTAAAAATCGCGCGTGCCTAAATCGGAAGTAAGAGTAACGAGTGCCATAGGTAGAATTCTACAAAAACAAATGTGATTCAATTCATTTCTAAAACAACTGACATTGCGGGGGAAAAAATGTGGATAGATATATTAGGGTAGACAGTCTGAACATTTTTCAAAAGCATAACTTCACGTTACAAAATCCTACCAAATTTGACAGAGATAACCATCAACATCGAAGGAATTGACTCGATAGATTTTTTTGGAGTAAACAATTCTCGCTTCAATTACATTAAGAAAAGTTTTCCAACCCTACGCATGGTTTCACGCGGCAGCAGCATAAAAGCTGAAGGCAGCAACGAAGATGTAGAAACCTTTAAGCTAAAAGTAGAACGTATGGTCGACCATATTGAACGCTACGGAAAACTTACCGAAGACAATATCGAAGCTATCATTCATAGCAATGGAGATGTAAAAGATAGAAAGGAAAAAGATAAAGAACAGAGCAATGTAATTGTTCACGGCAATGGTGGTTTGCTTGTACGTGCGCGAACCGAGAATCAATTGCTGATGGTTAAAGAAAGCGAGAAGAACGATATCGTATTTGGTATTGGGCCTGCCGGTACCGGTAAAACTTATACTGCCGTTGCACTTGCAGTAAGAGCCTTAAAGGAAAAGACGGTAAAAAAAATTATTCTTACCCGTCCTGCGGTTGAAGCCGGTGAAAGCCTTGGTTTCTTACCTGGAGATTTAAAAGAAAAGATTGACCCATATCTACGTCCGCTTTACGATGCATTGGATGATATGATTCCGCCCGATAAATTGACTTACTACATGGAGAACAGGGTGATAGAAGTTGCACCGTTAGCTTTTATGCGGGGAAGAACACTCGACCATTCGTTTATTCTTTTAGACGAAGCGCAAAACTGCACCGATATGCAATTGAAAATGTTTTTAACACGTATTGGAGCCAACTCTAAATGCGTTATTACTGGTGACCCTACACAAATAGATTTACCTCCTAAAGTAAAATCAGGATTGCACACTGCATTGAGAATTTTAAAACCAATTGAAGGAATTTCTACCGTTACGCTAAATGAAAGCGATGTAGTTCGCCACCGCTTAGTAAAGGAAATTATTAAAGCATATGATAAGTTAAATGAAACAAGAGCTATTGATGAAGCCTCAAACAATTCGTGAAACTAATTTTATCTTTCCTAACCAAACCGATGTTTATCATGGTAAGGTACGAGATGTATATTCGATAGGAGATAAGTTGGTAGTAGTAGCTACAGATAGAATTTCGGCTTTCGACCATATTTTGCCAAAGCCTATTCCTCACAAAGGTGCAGTGCTCAACCAGATTGCAAAACACTTTTTAGATGCTACAAAAGATATAGTTCCTAATTGGTTGTTGGATGTGCCGCATCCAAATGTTTCTATAGGCAAAAAGTGCGAACCTGTAAGAATTGAAATGGTTATTCGCGGTTATATGGCTGGTCATGCAGCGCGTGAATACAAAGCTGGTAAGCGAATTTTGTGTGGTGTTACTTTGCAGGAAGGCTTAAAGGAGAACGATAAATTTCCTGTAAATATTATTACGCCATCTACCAAAGCTGTGGAAGGACACGATGAAGATATTTCGAGAGAAGATATTTTAAGCAGAGGAATTGTTAGCGAAGAAGTTTATGTACAGATGGAAAGGTACACGCATGCAATTTTTGAGCGCGGTCAGCAAATGGCAAACGATAGAGGTTTGATTTTAGTTGATACCAAATACGAATTCGGAATTAGTGATGGTAAAGTTCTGCTGATAGATGAAATTCACACACCGGATTCTTCCCGCTATTTTTATTTAGAAGGTTATGAAGAACGCCAAGCTAAAGGCGAACCGCAAAAACAATTAAGCAAAGAGTTTGTGCGCGAGTGGTTAATGGCAAATGGCTTTCAAGGTAAAGATGCTCAAGCTATGCCTTTTATGCCCGATGAATTTGTTGATGTAATTACCAATCGCTACATCGAGTTATTCGAAATAGTAACCGGTAAACAATTTGTGCGCGATAGCTCACAAGATATTCTTAATGATATTCAAGCGGTAGTTTTGAAATTACTTCCCTAAGATCTTTACAAGTTCAAAGGATTTTCACCAAATTTTTCTGGGTCTTTATAGTGTACGTTATCTTTAAACTCTGATTGAGGCAGATATTTAAAACTATCAAAATAGCCTGCAAACATTTCCTCTAATCCATATTGCTGAACAGTTTTCCTTAAATCGGAGTAATTAGTATTCTTCAAACTTTCGTTTAAGTAGAGAGGTGGTTTAATTCGAAACTTGAAATTCTGTTTTGTAGAAAGACTGTCTATCAATTTTAGGTAGTCAAATATTATTGGTTGAGGAAAGTGTGTTGTTTGCACAGGAAAGGTTGGCTGTATGTCCGATATTTTTATAAAGGGCAATTGAGCTGCATACCAGTAAGGAATACATTGAACAGAATCATTAAATGCTGGGGTGAAATAATTTCTATTCTCGAAAGTGTAAAATGGCTTTACAAAATGGTTGTAAAAATATTTAGCCTTTAAAGACGTATAAAACGTTTCCGGATGTATTACGTAATAAAACGTGTCGTTTTCGCAGCCATTATTGGTTATAAAGTTTTCCATTAAAACATAAACACTATACACCGAAGCCGGTGCTGTGGTGGTCATGGTGCAATAGTCTTTTTTTTCATCCATCCAGTTTTTGATAGCTGAAACCCTACACTATCGCCAAAAATTAATTTTTTCTTTTTAGTCTTTTTCTTGCTCTTATCTAAGGCATCATACATAATTTGTCCATCGTTGTGAAATTTGCGCTGGCTAATTAAGTATTGGCAATACAAAATATAGTAAGCAAAAAACGGCAGCAATAGAAGTCCGCCTCTAAAAAAAATTTTAGTCAAGGCTTTTTTCATCAGAATTGAAAATATATAAATGAATTTTTACTAAAAACCCCATACTGTAAAATGATAAACAAAAGCAGATAATAAACTGCCCAGCGCATATAAAAGGTTAATGAAAATATTTTTTGGCTTAAGTTTTTGTATTTAAATTGAAGTGTATTTATCCCTAATAATACTAAAACCATTACAAAAGAAAGAACGATATTCTCCTTAGTAATGTCGTATGTGTTTAACTTGTAAAAGCCCAATTTAAATGAAGTTGCTTCTGTAAAGTTAAAAGCTCTGCTTATAAGTAAAGTAGCATCATGTAAAGATGTAGCTCGGAAAAATATCCAAGCAAACCATACTAGCCCAAAACTTATTACGCGTTTTATAAGAGAAGGAATTGCTTGATATTGCTTTGCAAAAATTCTTTCTGCAATTACATAAACACCATGTAGCGCGCCCCATATTAC
>CAMBIM010000287.1 GCA_945867505.1 Chitinophaga pinensis | reverse complement strand
TAAACGAACATTGGTTACCGGAAAACTCTGGCATACTTGTGCCGCTGCTACAGTTTTTTGTAAATATCCATTACCGGAAAAATTACTCAAGTAAGTAGTTGGGAAACGAAATAATTCGGGCTTAGTAGAGTACGCTGCCGAAATAGTTTGCCCGGCACATATCTGTCCTTCAAAGCCCTCCAGAGTAAGTTTGTTTCCTGGAGTATCTGTATTAGTCAATAAAAAATTAACACCGTCTGTAGTAAGAGCTACATCTGCACTTGGGCATGTGCTGCGCTGTCCTGTAGTAGGTACTCTAAATTCTACTGTATCGTACTTAAACAGCGTAAGGTTACTGAAATCATAAACCTGATTGGCTCCTTTGTTTCCAAAATTAACGGAAGGTAAAGGGAAAGTATCTTGCGCTATTCTTTGTGTAGACGGAGCTACAGATACATCGCTTAGGTTATAAGTTATTTGAGAAAAAGAAGAAAGGAAAACGGTAACCAGGGAAATTAGCGTAAATGTTTTTTTCATTCGAGTGTGTTTTGAGAACCGAATGTAGAAAAAAGTAGCACTTGTGGTAGATGGTTACTATCAATAGAAAAACCGAATCACTTTCCGTTTGCCATCTGCCGATAAAAACTCGCAGAGGTAAAGCCCTTTAGGCAAAACCGGTAATGGAACTTCTGTAATAAATTGAGAATGGAGCTCCGAAACCTGCTGCCCCATAAGGTTGTATATTCTTACTTGTTTAAAGTTAGTTTCGGGAGCGTAGTTCTTCAAAAATATTTTGTTCCCCAGCACTATAAAAGTAAACAGGTCGTCTTTATTATCGGCAATACTGTTAGGGGTAAGCACGTTAATGTTTATTACAATAGAATCAATAATCGGCTTGCCGCAAATAGGCCAAACCACTACTACATCGGGCCCGGGGTTAAAAAACTGCGGGTCAATATCTACACTGAACACAGCCGGCACTGTTTCGTAAGGTCCAAGACTTATTTGCGTACTGCTGTAAGGCGGCTTATTGAAAACTCCGCTATTGCTTAGCTCCTGCTGGTTATTGCGCAAACCAAAATCGAGCGTGCCGTTAAACGGAACCGAATCGTAATTACTTACACGGGCATTTATGGTAATAGTATAACCCAGGTCAACGGTGCCTAGAGTATAGTTAATCAGCGTAACACCAACCCCCGGGTCCACAGCCTTTAGCTGATTACTGATAAGCAACAGCAAAACTGCAGGGGCAATAAGTTTGTGTAGAAATTTGTTCATCATACTCCTTTGACCGCTAATGTAACCTCTCCGTTGCAATTATGCCGAATTATTATCTTCGTTTCTTACTTGTTCAAAATAGCAAACCGCTCTTATGGATATACTCAACAACATCATCAGCGTAATGAACAAAGAAGAAATTCGAAATTTCAAACTTTGGCTCAACAGCACCAATGCCGGCACTGCGCGTAAAGACATTATTCTTTTTGATTACATCCGCAAAGCCGGAGACAAGTATGACGAAGATTTTGTGTTCCGGAAACTTTATACCGAAAAAGATAAGAACTCGTTTTACCGCCTTAAGCACCGGTTGCAAGAAGATATAGGTTACAACTTAACGCTATTGCATTTTGGCAAACACGAATCGAATAATCTTTACCTCTATCTTTCACTCTACAACATTTTTATTTCCCGCAATCAACCTGATGTGGCATTACATTATTTAAAGAAGGCTGAAAAGCGTGGTGTGCAGATTGAAAACTTTGAATTGCTTGATATTATTTACGCCAACTTTGTAACGCTTTCCAGCAACCACACCGGCATTAACCCCGAAATTTATATTCAACAGCGAAAAGAGAATGCTGTTAAACTGAACAAAATACGCGAAGCCGACCAGGTGCTAGCCGCAGTTACCTACCGGTTAAAGCTTTCGCAGAACTATGCCAAGCGCGATGTGGGTCTACTCAAACTTCTTGACTCATCAATTAAAGAATTTGCCAATGATGATTCTATTAAGCGAAGTAAGACTTTTCAAACACGCGTGTTTCGTGCCTTAAGTCAGATACTGATACAAAACCACAACTTTGTAGAACTGGAGAAGTTTATGCTTACCACCTACAAGAGATTTGTGGAGGAGAAATGGTTTGATAAAACAAACCACGAAACAAAAATCCAAATGCTCATTTACATCATCAACGCTACGTTTAAAAACAGAAAGTTTAATGAGAGTTTAGATTATGCCGAAACGCTGGGTGAAGAATTGAGTGCTTTTAATAATGTGCTTTACGATAAGTATCTCTTCTTCTATTACAACGCCCTGGTAATTAACTATGCGCAGATTGATTTAACGCGAGGCATAAAAGCATTGGACGAAGCCGAGCGTGAAATGAAAAGCATGAAGAACAGCTATTACGATTTCTTTATTCTGCTCAACAAAGCCAACCTTCTTTTCTTTCAACGCAAGACAAACGATGCCATCCGCAACCTTGTTCGGCTATATGCGAACGATCATTATAAAAAGACCGATGTTTCATTCAAAACAAAAATTGCGGTCGCAGAATGTATTATGCAATACGAAAGTGGCGATGAAGAGACCTCCATTAAAAGAGTTGAGCAGGTAAGAAAACAGTTTAAGGAGCAGCTTAATTCCGATGATTTTAAGCGAGAGCGATTTATCCTGAAACTAATTCCTGACTTAATAGCTTCGCCAGACTTAGCCGCTAATAAAAAACTATTGAATGAGGTAAAGAAGTTTGTTTCAGCTCCTGTAAAAGATTCGGTAGAAGATGGTGAAGTATTGCGCTATCGCCTTTGGTTAGCACCTAAGGCGGGGCTACAACCATCAGATTTGACTAAGTAAGAACCAAAGCACTTTAATTTGGTTTGCATACAACGGCAGACTATGTTTGGCGTATCAAATAGCAAAACAACATGAACACTAAAATTTATAACCTAAACCATTTAACTATGAACACACTAAAACAAATTTCGCTGCTGTGGCTGTTTGCCTGTTGCGCTTTAATAGGCAATGCACAGATTCTCACCTGCGGAGTAAACGCCAATTGGAGTTACAGTATTAACCCTAACCAGGTACATGTATTTACCGATTCTTCAACAGTAACCCCGGGAACAGGCTGGCAAATTACCAACCATTACTGGACGTTTGGTGATTCTGTAAACAACGTATCCAACCAAACTAACCCAACGCACTATTTTTCGCACCCGGGAATGTTTACTGTTTGCGAGTATGTAATAGCTACTTCAAATGGTGGAACAACTACCTGTATTGATACCTTCTGCCAAACGGTTAATAACTGTAATGGAATGGTTGTGGCTACCTATAACTATATTACCCAGAACAACGGGGTAGTTGTTTATAACGGTGCAGGTAGTTCAAATTATCCGCCACTTAGTTATGCG
>CAMBIM010000286.1 GCA_945867505.1 Chitinophaga pinensis | reverse complement strand
ATTCAGGATACTTTCTATCGTGCACTTACCAACGTAGAGAAATTTAGTGAAGGCACAAATATTAAAGCATGGTTGTTTACTATCATGCGCAACATCTTTATTAATAATTACCGCAGACAAAAGAAGAGCAACACTGTAACCGATACTTCCGATAACAAGTATTTGTTGAACAGCACTAAAAAGATTGAGAAGAACGAATCAGAGCGTTCGTTTTTAGCAGAAGATATTAATAAAGCCTTACGCGAAGTGAGCAGCGATTTTACCGAGCCGTTTATGATGTATTTCAAAGGCTTTCATTATCAAGAAATATCGGAGCAATTAGATTTGCCGCTGGGCACGGTGAAGAGCCGCATATTTTTTGCGCGTAAAGAACTGCAATCAAAACTCAAGGGATTGGATGTAGTGAACTCAGGCGGCAATTAAAGTTGCAGTTGTCGTTAACAAGACACAACTTCGCACCCTTTCCGAAATAAATTCGGGATGAAACAAACTTTAAAACATGCCTTTTACGCAAGAAGATATTATTAATGCCCTGCGCCATGTAGATGACCCGGACATTAAGAAAGATTTAGTTACCCTGAACATGATTAGTGAGGTAGAAGTGGAGGGGGATAAAGTGAGATTTAAAGTTACACTTACCACGCCTGCCTGTCCGCTTAAAGAAAAAATAAAGAAAGATTGTGTAGCTGCTGTGCACCAATACGTAGATGCTGATTTAGAAGTGAGCATTGAAATGGATGCGAATGTTACTTCGCTTCGTAAAGAGAACGTAAACGTTTTGCCCAGCGTAAAGAACATCATTTGCGTAGCATCTGGCAAAGGGGGTGTAGGTAAATCTACAGTTGCTGTAAACCTAGCCTTGAGTTTAGCACGACTTGGTGCCAAAGTTGGTTTGATAGATGCCGATATTCATGGGCCTTCAATACCGATGATGTTAGGTGTAAAAGGAAGAAAACCCGAGGTGCGGTTGGTTAAGGATAAACACTACATGGTTCCGCTGGAAGCGGAAGGAATAAAAATTCTATCTATTGGTTTATTGATAGACGAACGGCAAGCGGTGGTATGGCGCGGACCAATGGTTACTTCGGCACTTCGCCAGTTTGTAACCGATTGTATGTGGGGCAAACTCGATTACATGGTTGTAGATATGCCACCAGGAACCGGTGATGTGCATATTACCGTGGCGCAAACGCTGAACGTAACCGGTGCAGTAATTGTAACTACTCCGCAGGAAGTAGCTCTGGCAGATGCGCGCAAAGCACTTTCTATGTTCCGTTTGGAAAACATCAATGTGCCTATTCTGGGTGTAATTGAAAACATGGCCTACTTTACTCCTGAAGAATTACCGAATAACAAGTATTATATTTTTGGTAAAGATGGAGGACAGAAATTGGCGGATGAATACGAAGTGCCGTTTTTAGGTCAACTGCCATTGGTGCAAAGCATACGCGAAGGTGGCGATGCCGGTAAACCGGTGAGCGTTTACGGAAGAGAGAATGAAATAGTGACCAATGCCTTTGATGAAATAGCTGCCAACGTAGCGCGGCAGGTTGCCATAAAGAATGCTAATTTAGCTCCCGAATCAACCGAACCTGTTTTATCATGACCGCAACCACCAACGAAATATTAGAGCGCGTAGAAGCATCTTTAGATACGATGCGTCCGTATCTGAATGATGATGGAGGCAATGTAGAAGTGGTGGAAATTACAGACGATATGATTGTGCGCGTAAAACTTTTGGGTGCTTGCAGCACCTGCCCGCAAAGTTTTATGACCATGAAAGCCGGTATTGAAGAAGCTGTAAAGCGTGCCGTACCCGAAATTAAAGGAGTAACAGCTATTAATATTTCGGAATACAATTTGGGCTAAGCCCGTTACTACTGCTTAGCGAAAGATTCCATCACCGAAGTTTTCTCTTCGCTTTCCAATTCTTTAGCTCTTGCCTTTACCATTTCAAACTGTTCCGTGTATTCCGGATGATTAGTGCCTAACATTCTATCCCAAATATTGAAATACAAACCGTAGTTACTTGTTACATACTTGTGATGCATATTATGGTGGGTAGAAGTATTACTGAACTTAGAAATAACACCAGTGGTAAAACCCGAAGGGAATACTTCGAAACCTAAATGGCCCAACACATTCATGCCGGTTTGATATAATACCCATGCTAAGAGAGCAAACGGATGAAGCGGCATTAAAAAAATCATGATGGGAACAATGCCTACTTCTATAACTGCTTCTAAGGGATGAAATGCAAACGCTGCCCAAGGTGTAGGGTTGGTAGATAGATGATGAATTTTATGCACATAAGGATAAATTGGTTTCCAGTGCATGAACCGGTGAGTCCAATAAAAATAGGCATCGTGCATAAGAATGAAAGCAACTACTGAGAAAACAAAATAACCAACGCTATGGTCGCTGAAGTTGAGATACATTTGGGTGTATCCGTTTTTGCGCAGAATAAACATCGTAGTTCCTACCAAAGAGAATATTGTAAGGGAAAGAAAAGAATAACCTATCTCGCGAAAGATGTGCTTGTTATCGGGATATTTTTGTTGAATCTTTAACTTAAAGAAGTGGCGTTTCTTCCATACATAAAAAATAAGAAAGAGCGTACCGGCAAAAAAAATGTAGCGCAGAGAGAGAAGGCTTACGGTTCTAAGGTATCTAAAAAGAAGTTCTTGCAGACTAAGCATATCTAATGATTTTCATGAATTTATAACCGATGTAAAAGTGTAGGATAAAAACTGAAATTGAAAATATTATCTGTTAAGTCGTAAAAGTTTTGGGTTGAACAGAAGTTATTGGTTCTTGAAGAGTATAAAACAGCGAAGCTCTGCAATTGAGGGCTTCGCTGATTTATTGAAATATTTTACCAAACCTGAATAACATTTGTTTTGCCGTTGTAAGTAACGGTTACGGCTTTGTCGCAGGCTTCGTTGTTGTAGCTATCGTAGTTAATGTCAAGCACTTTGCCGTTGCTGTTGGTTAATAGTAATTCGCCCTTAACAAAAGTGGTAAGGCAGCCAAGTGTCAATTTCTTTTTAAGTGGTGTTACCGTAGCTACACTAAAAGTAACTCCGTTTACATTAGTGCCCGTTGCTGTTCCTGCAACAGTGTATTCATCGTTATACCAACCCGAACCGGCATCATAAGTTTGCGAAACGGTGCGGCTGCTGTTCCAGGTAATAGTTCCGTTATCGCGCTGAAAAGAAGCATTGGTAACTTCTACCGTATAGCTGGTAGCACTGGTGCGGGTAATTGTTTTTAAGCCCGATACTTTATACATTTTAGTGCCGTTGCCTACATAATATTCATTGGGATTGCCACCTACGGTTACATTAATGGTAACCGGAAAATCGCTCCAGCGTTTATCCATACTTACAAAAATTTTACCAGCA
>CAMBIM010000285.1 GCA_945867505.1 Chitinophaga pinensis | reverse complement strand
AGAATCAAACTGCCCAACACAATTCCTCCGCCAAGCACACGGTTTAGTTCTGTATCGCGCGTGTCAATTCTTTTTGTTTCCAGTTCATGTACATCTTTGATAGAAACCGGAACGGCTTGTTCATTCTTCTTTACCGCATAGCCGCGCTTTTCTTTCAGCTTTTCTACATCCTTATCAATCACTTCTTCAGCATACGTGTTCCACTCGTTGCAGGCGGGGCATTTGCCAATCCACTTAGGTGACTGGTTGCCGCAGTTTTGGCAGAAATAAATGGTTCTACTTTTACTCATAAGTGTTGCAAAATAAAAAACCCGAACGCAATAGAACTGCGTTCGGGTTTTAAAAAATATTCTTATTCGTGTTTATTGTTCGTAAGTGGTTACGTTGAGCTCTAATCTTTAACCTAAATAATCTCTAACTGTCTGGCTACCTTTTGCAGAATTTCAAACACCGTTTCTGCCATTACGTTTTCGCTGTCGAGCGTTGGATTTATTTCGGTAAACTCTAAGCAGCAAACTTTTTCGTTTTGCACTAACTCTAAAATTATATCGGCCGCCTCGCGCTCGTTCAATCCTCCTTTTACGGGCGTGCCGGTACCGCGAGAAATAGTAGGGTCAAGGGCATCCACATCAAACGTGATATAAATTTTATCGCACTGCGAAAGGTGCTTTAATGCCTCGCGGCAAATTTTAGTAATACCAATCTTCTTAATTTCTGAAGTGGTAAAATTCTTCACCTTATTCTTCTTTATCAAATAACCTTCCTGCTCTTCAAAATCGCGAAGGGTCATAAACAGCAAATCGCGATACTCCACTTTAGGTGTAATGTCGCCCACGTTTTTTAGCCGCTCCCAAAGTTCAATGGTTTCGTAATCTAAATCGTTCACCTTGTTTTCAATATTATCCTCTGCCAGTGCCGATGCCAACACCATGCCGTGCATATTGCCCGATGGTGTAGTGTAAGGCGAATGCAAATCGGCATGTGCATCAATCCAAATTACGCCAAGGCGGGAATCCGGATAAGCCATGCGAATGCCCGCCATGGTTCCGCCCGCGTTAGAGTGGTCGCCCGAAATCATCACCGGAAATTTTCCATCTTTTAAAGAATCGCGAACACCCGCGCCAATTCTTTCATACATCTTTAATACACTGCGTATGCGCTTGGCGTAGCGGCTTTCAATCATGCCAAACAGGGCAGAGTTATCGTCCGGTATGTTTATGCTTCGGTGGTTTTTAAAAAAGCTACTGCGGTAATCAAGCGCGGCAATTTTAACGGCATCTACCCCTAGACTGGCACCGCGTGTTCCTGCACCAACTTCGCTCTTAACTTCTATCAACCGTATCTGTCTTCCTTTTTTCATAACGTTGGTTTAAATCCGAATTGTCTACGACAAAAAAGCCCCGAAACCGAGGCAAGTAAATGGAATTGAATCCGAAAAAATGTGTATAAATAACTTGGACGAGTTTTAACTCTTTTTACTTTAGTTGCTAAAATATCCAATTCCGTTAATCAAACCAACACCAATGGCAGATAACAGAAAGTACGTTTTGGCTTTAGACCAGGGTACTACCAGCTCACGCTCAATCATTTTTGATGACCAAGGGGGCATTGTAGCCATGGCTCAAAAAGAGTTCTCGCAAATTTTTCCAAAACCGGGTTGGGTAGAGCACGACCCCGAAGAAATTTGGAACTCGCAGCTTTACACCGCAAAAGAAGCTATCCGCACTGCCGGAATTTCTGCCAGCCAAATTGCCAGTATTGGCATAACCAACCAACGCGAAACAACGGTGGTTTGGGATAAGCGCACCGGCACGCCAATTTGCAATGCACTTGTTTGGCAGGATAGAAGAACCGCTGACATTTGCGATGCGCTGAAGAAGAAAGGATTAGAAAAACACGTACACGAAACCACAGGTTTGGTGATAGACGCTTATTTCAGCGGCAGCAAAATCAAATGGATTTTAGATAACGTAAAAGGTGCGCGCAAAAAAGCCGAAAATGGCGAATTGCTTTTCGGCACTATTGATACCTGGTTGGTTTGGAAACTGACGGATGGCAGTTTGCACATTACCGATTACAGCAATGCTTCGCGCACCATGCTGTTTAACATTAAAACCCTGAAGTGGGATCCGAAAATGCTTGCGGCTTTGGATATTCCTTCGCTGATGCTGCCGTATGTAACCGACAGCAGCCGCATTTACGGGTTTACGCATCGCGGAATTTTTGATGTGGAAATTCCTATTGCCGGTATTGCAGGCGACCAGCAAGCGGCCTTGTTCGGGCAAACTTGTTTCAGCTCTGGAATGGCAAAAAACACTTATGGCACAGGTTGCTTTATGTTGATGAACACGGGCAACAAACCGGTAAAATCTAAACATGGATTGATAACCACTATTGCCTGGGGCTTTGGCGGTAAAGTAGAATACGCTTTAGAAGGAAGTATTTTTATTGCCGGTGCTGCCGTGCAATGGTTGCGCGATGGCTTAAAGGTAATTGACACCGCTGCCGATTCTGAATACCACGCTAACACCGTTGAAAGTTCTGAAGATGTGTATGTGGTTCCTGCGTTTGCGGGCTTGGGTGCGCCTTATTGGGATATGCAATCGCGCGGAAGTATTTTTGGTTTAACACGCGGCACCACCAAATCGCATTTAACACGCGCTACTTTAGAATCTATTGCCTACCAAACCCGCGATGTGCTTACAGCTATGCAGCAGGATTCAGGTATAAAACTAAAATCGTTGCGCGTAGATGGCGGTGCTTCGGCTAATAATTTCCTCATGCAGTTTCAAAGCGATATACTTGGTGTGCCGGTAGAGCGACCAAAGGTGACGGAAACCACCGCGCTTGGTGCTGCTTATCTTGCAGGACTTGCCGTTGGCTTTTATAAAAAGCCGAACATTATTAAGCAATGGAAAATTGACCAGCAGTTTAAACCAAAAATGAAGGCCCCCGATAAAGAGAAACTTTACAAGGGTTGGCAAAAGGCAGTGGCAACTACTATTGGTTACGCTAAGGCGAAGTAGTTTATCTACTCCCTTTAAGTTTCCTATTTTCAAACCATGAATCCTTATCTACTTTCCGGTGTTTGCATTTTTGCGTTTATGTGTACCATGTTCGTAATAGCGCAGTTAATTAAGAACAACAGCATAGTAGATATTGGCTGGGGGGTAGGTTTTATTATAGTTACCGTAGTTACCTTTTTCATTTTTGGCGATGATAGATTTCACCAAAAACTGGTGAGCTACCTGGTTATAGTATGGGCGCTGCGCCTGTCTATATATATAGGAATACGAAACATTGGTCAGCCCGAAGATTTCCGTTATGCCAATTGGCGCAAGGAATGGGGAAGTAACTTTTTGCTGCGTTCTTTTTTGCAGGTGTTTATGTTGCAGGGAGCCATTATGTT
>CAMBIM010000284.1 GCA_945867505.1 Chitinophaga pinensis | reverse complement strand
TCGATAGTATGTTTACATCCAAATTACTAATGCTTACTGTATCGTAAATAAGGGTGGTATCTGCATCTAAATAAGCCGTGGCGCGAGATGGATTATTCAACACACCTGTTACTAAATACGGAATATTGTAAGGATCGTAAAAAAAAATGGTGTAGCGCGTAAAGCATAAATCCCATTCTGTTTTAGGCGGCTCTATGTTATCGAGCAAACTACCATTGCCCGCTACTACAAAATACCGGTAGTTACGCGTATCATCCTTAGCTGCATAAAACGATTTATCAGCAGAAATAAAATCAGAATAGGTAATAGAGTAATTGTTAGCCGTAAAATCGTTCACCTTTAGTTTAATATAACCGAAGGAGTTTCCTTCATCATCTACTCCCAATTGAATTAAATAAATCTTGCCGGCAGAAGTAGGCTCGCTGGAAGTGCCATCCCACCACTTGCCAATAGCATTTGAATCGGGGTTAAACTCGCCCAACTCGTAATGCCAAACACCGCCTATGGTATCGTTAAGCGTAACCGAATCTAAATCGGTTTGGTTCATGCGCTTAACGCGCATTTGCTTAGCCGTGTTTAACCAAATATTAAAGCTAGCGGCATGGCAATCAAACATCAAATCGTAGGCAAAGCGCGAGTTTTGTGCCACCACCGTATTGGTAGCCAGGCTGTAAAAAAACTGGTTGGCATACTGCGGCCCCATCTCTATTACTGCCGTTTGGTTCTGCCCATTATTAGTTGGCGGGGCAATGGTTTTTTCTTTAAAGCACGAGCTCATGCCAAGCAGAATAAGCAACGCAAAAATTCGAAAATTCGAAAATTCGAAAATTCGAAAACTGGTCGGTCTACTATCTTGTGTCTTGTACCTCACGTCTGCCTTTTATTTGCTAAAATGTAAAACCAACGAGGTAAAAAAAGTTCTTCCCCAACCTACCGGAACCGAATTAGTATTGCCGGTATGCCCTAATACGGTTACGCCTTCGGTTCTCACGTTCTCCACTCCTGCCAGGTTTTTACCGCCAACGGTTAGCTGAATTCTATTCTTCCAGAAATTTTTGGATAACGAAACATCGAGCAAACTATACGCGTAACGTTTACCTGTTTTAAAATTTCCATCTAAACTAAACAAAGGTTTTTCGCCATTAAATTTATAGCCCACATACAACGCCAGTTCAGCTTTAGGAATAAGATATGTAGCATTAGCCGAAAAATCCGGACTCCATACTTTAGCCGGAGAAGTGCCGCTTTTGTAAACAACATTATAACCTGTAGCCT
This sequence comes from Chitinophaga pinensis, assembly GCA_945867505.1. Taxonomy (GTDB): domain Bacteria; phylum Bacteroidota; class Bacteroidia; order Chitinophagales; family LD1; genus Bog-950. Next base: position 2,135 of record CAMBIM010000284.1, on the reverse strand, counting down.
GTGCCGAGGCAGCAACCTGCAATCTACCCCAACGGTAGCTGATACCCACCTGCCCGCCATAAGTAGAATAGTTTTTATAGTTGGTGTATTGGTAAGTAGGTGTAAAGTTTACATCGGCAATGCGCACCAGTTCTATTTTATTAAAAATGTAATTATAGAAACCCGAAGCTGATAAAGTGATGTTGTGTTGCTGCTTCACTAAATAATAATTAAACGAAAGGTTGGCGTTGTGACCGTCTTCGGCCTTCAGTTTGGTATTGCCTAAAATATTATGAGCATCAATAGCAAAATCTAAATACAATTCTTTAGCCGAAGGCGCGCGAAATCCGCGACCGTAACCTGCACGAATAACAAATTTGTCGAGCCGGTTGTAGCGTATATTCAGCGAGGGAATAAGTGGTGTTCTGTAAACCGTATTGTAAGCAAAGCGCACAGCAGGTTGAATATCTAAGCCTTCAACAACAGAAATTTTTGCGCTGCCAAAAGCAGCATAGTCGCCCAGTTTTTTCTTTTCACCTTCAATACGGTTCTGCCAAATAAACTCCTGGTTAATGTCTATACCAAACAAAAAGTGGAGGCGGTATTTCCAAGCCGGTAAAGTATAGGTAACGCGGGCAGTTACCTGGTGGTAGCGCGAAGTATCTTGTGCCGCTTTATCATCTACCAGATTTTCTACACCGGTAACTAAGTTCTTGTAATATTTATTGCTGTAACGATAAAAACCCGAGTAGCCCAGCAACACATCAAGTTGATTGCTCTCTTTAAACTTATACATTAACGATGCCGTTGCGCGCGGGCGGTAAGTAAGATTATGCAAATCGCTACCCACATAGCTCCAACTTTGATCAGCCGGTGTGTAAGATAGTTTAGGCGCGCTTCGGTCAAGCATTAACTCTCTAAAAAAAGAACCGGCTAACGAAACGCGAAAGCGGTCTGCTAGATAAACATACTTGGCATCGGCAAAGTATTGCTCTTTAGGTCTCCACTCCTGAAACCGCTCCACAGATTTACGGGTGGTAAACCCATCAAAGAAATTCCGTCCGCCACTTAAATACAGTTGATGTTTTTTGAAGGCAAAGCCGGTGTTCAATTCTACATTATACAAACCCGCAGTTTCGTAATAGCCTTTCAAGTTTAGGTTTACCTTTTCTGCCTGAAAGGTCTTAGTGATGATGTTGATTACACCACCCATAGCATCCGTACCATAAACCACCGACAGCGGACCTTCTACAATTTCAATACGCTCAATATTGTTCAGGCTTATCTGACTTAAATCGAGTTTGCCATCCATACGCCCCACAATAGGAATACCATCCACCATAATTTTTATTCCCTCGCCCGATATACCGTTAATTCCCACGCTGCTGCCGTAAACAGGATCTTGCCCTAAATCAATATTCAGCTTGGTTTGCAGCGCCTCGCGCAGATTGTTGGCACCTTTGGCTTTAAGTTCGGCATTGGTAATAACCTTTACCTCATAAACAGATTTTTGCACGCTTCCCGAGCCGTACTGCCCCGTTACTACCACATCTTTAATATCAACCATAGCCGGCTTGGTAGTATCGGGTGCCGAAACCGATTGCGCCATTGCCAAAGACAACAGGCCAATTAGGGCAACAAAAACCAGACAAAATCTTCTACACGAACCGTTGAGCATGAGGGTGGCAAACATACCTAATTAGCCGTTGGGTTCGCAACTCCAATTGTCACAGAAGTGTCATATTTTGAAGGAAACGAAATAGTTTTTAGCAAAAAAATAGCCTCGATAATCGGGGCTATTTTTAAAATTTTAAAGATTGGCTATTACTTAAGAACAGATATTCTTTCGGTTTTTACCGCTTTGCCAGAACGGAACTGAAGGAAATAAATACCCGAAGAAAGCGATTCGATGTTTATGTTCATGTTATTACTGCCCGACACAAACTCTTTCTTTGTTTGTTGAACAATTACTCCGTTTACGTTAGTTAATACTACGGTTGCTTCTGCTCTCTCGTTCAAATCAATTTGAATATTTAGAGAAGAAACTTTAGAGGCCGGATTAGGAAATACTTTCATTACTACCTTCGTTTCTACACTAATACCTGTTGTAGAGGTAGAAAAAGTTTGGTCCATAGTGCAGCCGTTAGCATCGGTTA
>CAMBIM010000283.1 GCA_945867505.1 Chitinophaga pinensis | reverse complement strand
TGGCATCGTCTTTAAATTTCAGAACCATTTCGTGCAATGCTTTTGGGCGGGGACCCCAGGTACCTAATACCTGCATATCGCTTTTTCGTAAGCAAATCAATTTAGGAATAGAATCGCTGCCCGCAGTTTGGTATTGCTTAATTACATCGGGGTGAGTATCGCGCAACAAAATGCGGAAATCAATTTTATCGCTGGCAGAAGCTATCATACACAAAGCCGGAACTCCCCAGCTGGCATCGCCACACCAAGGCTCCGAAATGACCAGCCAAATCCATTTATCGCTGAGGTCAGAAACAAGATTGTAAAGCTTTTGGTTCAGCACAATATTATCCAGCACCTTTTTCATTCGCTCCCGGTTAGAGCGGGTGTAGCGGAAGGTATTGTCGGCTGCATAAGGGCCGGTACGCGCAATCTTTTCGTTTAAAATATCATCGGTTAGCTGAAGATATTCTTCAAAGGAAAGAGTTTCTGCCAACAAAGAATCTGTAATAACCGACTGCTGCATGAGGTGCGAATTTGCATAAAAATAGTTACGCCACTATTTTTTCTTTAACCAATAGTTGGCTTTAAATTCTATTTTTCGGTAATGAAACTTCTTAAAAAAATACTCATCGGCATTGCGGCAACTATGGCTGTATTGTACATCGCGCTTTGTCTGTTGCTTTGGTTTAAGCAAGAGAAAATGATTTTCCATCCCTCACCGCTGCCGACAAATTATAAGTTTACATACACCGGTAATTATAAAGAGATACGGGTGCCCACTTTTGATGGCAAAGTTTTAAATGGATTGCTTTTTAAAGCAGACTCAAGCAAAGGCTTGGTTTTTTATTTGCATGGTAATGCCGGTGCGCTGGATACCTGGGGAGATATTGCGGAAACTTATACTTCGCTAGGCTACGATATGTTTATTCTTGACTATCGCGGCTTTGGTAAAAGCGAAGGCAGTATTTATAGCCAGGAGCAGTTTTATAAAGATGTGCAAGCTGCTTACGATTTGTTGAAGAAGGATTATCCGGAAAGTAAAATTGTGGTAGAAGGTTATTCCATAGGCACAGGCCCGGCTGCTATGTTGGCGGCAACTAACCATCCAAAGTTATTGATTCTGCAAGCACCATATTATAGTTTGACTGACTTGGGCGAACATTTATATCCCAGTATTACTCCACGCTTTTTGAATCGCTACAAGTTTGAAACCTTTAGGTATGTGCAAGATTGTAAGGCACCTGTGGTTGTTTTTCATGGCGATGCTGATGAAGTTATTTACTATGACTCTTCGCTTAAACTGAAAGAGCATTTTAAACAAGGCGATACCTTGTTTATGCTGAAGGATGCAGCACATGGACAAATCAATCAGAATGAAGATTACCAGAGGGAGTTGAAAGAATTATTGAAGTAAAGATTAGTAAAGCCAACATCATGAAAATACACGCGATAAAAATTCATCAGGAGTTTAATGCACCGGTGGAAACAGTATGGGAAACGTTCAGCGACCATACCAAATTCGGCCAAATGTTGAATCAAAATATTTCGCGCATTGTTGACAGTCCCGACCCGGCAGATATTAACGGGATGAATTCTGTAAGAAGGATAAATATGCCATTTGCCTCTTTTGAAGAAACTATTCGGAAGTCAATTAAGTACAAATGTATTGAGTATCAGATTTCGAAAGGCACACCGTTGGCACATCATTACGGCACAATGGTATTTAGTAGCCTAACCAATTGCAAATCCGGTTTAGATTACACCATAGAAGTAGGTAGTCATATTCCGCTACTGGGTAGCATTATTAAGCTGGCGGTGAAGTTTGCCATAGGTAGTGCTGTTAAAAAATATGCAAACAGTTTGAAGGGTTAATAGAATAGAAACATCCTTCTACATTCGCCATTCAATTTTAAATCAAATACCATGGAATACAGAAGACTGGGTAAATCAGGTTTACAAGTAAGCGCACTTTCTTTAGGCAGTTGGGTAACGTTCGGTCATCAAATTGGTGATGATGTGGCAGAACAACTGATGATAAAAGCCTACGAAGCAGGTATCAACTTTTTTGATAATGCCGAAGTGTACGCACATGGTAAAAGCGAAATTGTAATGGGTAATATTCTCAAGAAGATGAATTGGGATAGAGATACCTGGATGGTTTCTTCAAAAGTATTTTGGGGAAGAACGGCTGAGCTGAAAGCCAACCAAAGAGGGTTGATGCGCAAGCATGTGGTAGAGGCTTGTCACGCAGCATTGAAAAGATTGCAAGTAGAATATCTGGATATGTATTTCTGCCACCGACCGGATATAAACACGCCCATTGCAGAAACTGCGTGGACGATGCACAACTTAATTACACAGGGAAAAATTTTGTATTGGGGAACCAGCGAATGGACGGCACAACAGATTACAGAAGCGCATTACTGGTGCGAGAAGCACAATTTGATTGCACCGGTTATGGAGCAGCCGCAATACAATATGCTGCACCGCACTTTTGTAGATAGAGACTATTTGCCTTTATATGAAAACTTCGGATTGGGAACAACTATCTGGAGCCCGTTGGCTTCCGGCTTGCTAACCGGTAAGTACTTTGACGATAAGCAGGATGACGAAACTCGCTTTGATTTAATGGTTTGGTTAAAGGAACGTTCGCTGGGCGATTTAGAGAAAGTAGAGAAAGTTAAAAAGCTTCATGCACTTTCTAAGGAATTAGGTATACCACTAACACACCTGGCGCTTTGCTGGTGCCTGAAAAACAAAAATGTTTCTACTGTAATTCTTGGAGCATCTAAAGTTTCGCAGTTAGAAGAGAATTTGAAATGCTACGATTCGCTTCCTAAACTTACCGATGATGTAATGGTGAAGATTGAAGAGATATTACAAAACAAGCCTGCGTTGGTGGTGTATTGATTTTTATAAATCAAGATACTCACCATCGGCACTTACCGGATAGCGCATAAGCATTTTTACCGCGCGTTCCATAGTAAGGTCTTCATAAATTACCTTATAGATAGTTTGAAGGAGAGGAGCGTTTACCCCGGTGTGGTCTACAATTAGTTTACCTATTTTAAGTGTACGAATGCCTTCTGCGACTTCGCCAAGCGAGGTGAGAATATCCGGCAGTTTCTCGCCTTTTGCTATGCGATAGCCCACACTGAAGTTTCTTGATTTAGGTGAAGAGCAGGTGGCAATTAAATCGCCAATACCGGCCATGCCCAAGAAAGAACGTTTATCTGCCCCCAATGCTTTACCTATGTATATCATCTCTGCCATGCCGCGGGTAATGAGCATGGCGCGGGCGTTTTCGCCATAACCCAAACCGGTAATAGCACCGGCAGCCAGGGCTACATAGTTTTTCAATACACCGGTCAATTCAATACCTAAAATATCGCGAGTGCCGTAAACCTGAAAGCGGTCGCTTTTTAAAGCGGCTACT
>CAMBIM010000282.1 GCA_945867505.1 Chitinophaga pinensis | reverse complement strand
AAGACTATCCAATTGTTGCCTGGTGTGCAACCGGCATCCGAAGGCAACAGCGGTTTCTATGTTCGGGGAAGCAGCAACGACCAGAACTTGGTTTTGCTGGATGAAGCACCGGTTTACAATGCTTCGCACTTGCTCGGTTTCTTTTCAGTGTTTAATAACGATGCTATCAAGGATGCTACGCTTTATAAAGGCAATATGCCGGCAGAATATGGAGGACGTTTAGCAAGCGTGTTGGATATTAAAATGAAAGAAGGTAACAGCAAGGAATATGTAATTGGTGGTGGTATAGGCTTAATTTCTTCCCGTTTGAATATTGAAGGGCCGATTGTAAAAGATAAAGGTTCTTTTATTGTAACCGGACGCAGAACCTATGCTGATGTGTTTTTGAAATTATCGAAGAATGAAGCCGTAAAAAAGAGCATCCTTTATTTTTATGACCTAAACTTAAAAGCCAATTACCGCATCGGCAAACGCGATAGAATTTTTCTATCCGGTTATTTTGGGCAAGATAAATTCGGTTTTCAAGACCGGTTCAGTATTGTGTATGGAAATGCTACTGCTACACTACGCTGGAATCATATTTTCAGCGATAAGCTTTTCTCCAACACTTCATTTATCTACAATGAATTCAATTATACCATTGGGATAAATGTGGCAAACATTGATGTAAAATCACAGATACGCGATTTTAGTTTGAAAGAAGATTTGGATTACTACCTCAATTCCAAGAACAAATTGAAGTTCGGTTTTCTTACCACGTTTCACACCATTGTTCCCGGACAAGTTGTTTCCAGCGATACTTCGCGTATTGGTAATATCTTCCCGACAAAAAACTATGGGTGGGAAAACAATGTGTATGCGCAACATGAAATTTCGCTTTGGAACAAAGTGAACATCAACTATGGTGTTCGCCTTTCTGTTTTCAGTCAGGTTGGTCCGTCTAAGTATTTCAAATTTCCGGGCGATGGGGTGATTGATACTTTTCAGTTGAAGCTGGGTCAGTTCAACAAAACATATTTTAATGCCGAGCCTCGTGTCTCTGTCAGCTATAATTTTTTCAAGAACATGAGCTTTAAAGCAGCTTACTCGCGCAACGTGCAGAACCTGCATCAACTTTCTGCCACTACCAGTTCTGCTCCAACCGACCGCTGGATAATGACCAGCAATAACACTAAGCCGCAAATTGTTGACCAGGTTAGTGCGGGCTACTTTGTCAATTTCCATAAAGATATGTTCGAACTTTCGGTAGAAGGTTATTACAAGTGGATGCAAAACCAAATTGATTATGTAAACGGAGCTACGCTTCGCGCTAACGAAACGGTGGAGAGCCAATTGTTGTATGGGGTTGGTCGAGCATACGGAGCTGAGTTTTTCTTTAAAAAGAAGGAAGGGAAGTTTACCGGTTGGGTGAGCTATACTATTGCACGCAGCGAGAGAAAGTTTGTAGGCATAAACAATACCACTTGGTTTCCATCGCGCTACGACCGCACGCATGATTTGAGCATTGTGTTGATGTATGACATTACTCCGCGCATCAACGTTTCAGCAACATGGGTTTATTACACGGGCCTTGCAGCAACTTTTGCCAGCGGAAAATATTTTTTAGACGGACAGATTGTTCCGTATTACGGACCTAGAAATGAAGACAGGTTTCCTGCCTACCACCGGTTAGATATTGGAGCCACTTTTGTTTTGAAGAAACGAAAAACGTGGGAACATGATTTAAACATCAGTGTTTACAATTTGTATGCACGCAAGAACGCTTACTCCATAGACCTTAACGCAGATAAATCGAACGGAATTGTTTTTGCGGAAAAAACTTACCTGTTCCGTATAGTTCCGTCCATCACTTACAATTTCAAGTTCAGTTTTTCACCGATAAAGAAGAAAGCAAAATGAGAAGTATAAATATTTTAAGAAGCCTGTTTGTAATTGCTGTAGCTGCAGTAATAAATTCGTCTTGTACTGAAAAAATCGAATTGAAGCTGAATGATTCCGAGCCTAAAATTGTAATTGAAGGAAACATTAGCGATGAACCCGGACCATATTACATGGGCGTTACAAAGTCCCGCTTGTACAGCGATAGCAATACGCTTGTTGTGGTGCCATCGGCATTAGTCATCATAAGCGATGATGCCGGAAATGCGGATACACTTTTAGAAACTGCCTTTGCAGGTTTGTATCAAACCAATTTTATACAAGGAACTATTGGCAGAACATACAAGTTAAGTGTAACTGCTGAAGGAACTACTTACGTTAGCATTTGTAAAATGCAGCCACCGGTAGACATTGACAGCATTGTGCTTTCTACCGAAACACAGTTTAATGGCGATCTAGATAACGAAGCGGATATTGAAGTGCGCGACCCTTTGGGTGTAGAGAATTATTATCGAGTGGTTTCTTATACTAACGAAAAAAGAAGTACCGGATTTAGTGTTCATCGCGATAGATTGTGGGATGGTAAACTTCGCTCTTTCAATGTGCCTGACGATGATTACGAAGTTGGTGACACGCTGCGGGTAGATTTATGGAGCTTAGACGAACACGTCTATACTTACTTCGACCAGTTTGACCAAAACCAAAATAATTTTGGCGCACCGGCAGCACCGGCAAACCCCGATGCTGTGTTCACTCCTGCTGCGCTTGGTTATTTCAGCGCACATTCGGTAAAAAGCAAAACAGTAATTATTCCTTAAAGAGGCTTTTCTCAATCACCTGAATTGGCCCGGGGCATTCGTGCTTATGGCAGGTAATGCAACTACTAACCATTAGGTTGAACGAGATAACTCTGTCTGTGGAGTCTTTTGCTGAATAGTAACCATTCAGTTTTTGAAAGAAATCGCTTATATACTTTTCATGCTCGTTCGATAATTTCTTGCCTACAGTGATTTTAGCCTTGCTTACTTTTTGCAAATTAGTTGGGAAAGGCAAAGCAGTTTGGTTGTTTTCAATTTGCTTTTTCTCCTGCTGAATATAAACAAGCATCTGTTTCATCAACTTCGCTAATTCGCTTGGTTTATCGCTTGCAAAAGAGGATTGGGAAATTGTAACAACGGAAACAAGAAATAGAATAAAACTGCTTTTTACTTTCATGCACGTATAGTCCTATCGCTTTAGTAATTTGAAAATCATTTCTCTTCCCTGTCCTTGCATCATGGCAAGGTTTATCCAAGATAACGCAAATTGCTCAAGCAGTGAGGCTTTGTCATCGTTGCCGAAGCTGTAACAGTTTTCAAAACCTGCATCAAGCGCCAGTTGTTTGGCTACTTGTTTTGCGCGTTCGCTGCTGCCTGCCATATACATATCGGCTTTAGTCCCATTGAAGTTGGTATCCGCCATTACATTAAAGCCAACGCTATTAAAGCACTTTACAATTTCAGCACTTGTAGCCAAAGCTTTCAGCGCTTCAAAACTATTATTAAAACCATCCGGTTTTGTG
>CAMBIM010000281.1 GCA_945867505.1 Chitinophaga pinensis | reverse complement strand
GCGCGGTAAACCGCTTGAATAATTGTTTTAGTTCTGGTGATTTGGTCAGCTGAAGTTGCGCTCCAACCTAAACGGTAATCGAACGAAACAGCTACGTAACCTCTCTTGGCAAAACGCTTACACATTTCTACTGTAGAAGAATCTTTTCTTCCGTTAAAGCACAAGCCAATTAAAGCGGTGGTTAAGGCTTCGGGCAAGAAAGACCCGTTGTGCGAAAGTAATACTAAAGGGCGGTTTGTAGCGGTATCGCCAACCGGAGTGTACACATCCATAACAAGTGGCTTAAGTTGAGCAAAGCCGGTAAAGAATTCGTAGTTCTGTCCATAAGTAATAGTAGTGTCTACTTGAACATTGGTAAATACTTCATCTAAATAGCGCACTTGGGCTTGTGCGGTAATGGCACCCGAAACGAGTACCGCTAACATCAGGGTTTGTAAAAATTTTTTCATCTGTTTAAGTTTTAGTTTAGGGTGGTGAAGTAAGTCTTTTTTGAGCGAACGGCAAAACCCTTATGTACATCAGGATGCCATCCCTTAAAGAGATGGCATGGCTACGAAAGCCTACCACTCCGTCTTTATCTTTTCGTAACCCTTCTTTAAAGTTTCGGTATCTATATCTACTAGTATAGAAGCGTAAATCATTCTGCCGATTGCAGGGCCGCCATAGGCTTGGTAATTCTTTTTAGAAATTAAATTGCTGCCGCCCAATTTAAAGGTGGTGTAAATGCTTTTTACATCCCAGTTAATTTGCGCATCGAGCAACGAGTAAGTAGGTATAGCGCCCGTAAACTGTGGTGAGCCCTGAAACTCGAAACCTTGAATCCATTTATAAGTCAGGTTAAAGCCAAACCCTTTTGCCTTACCAAGTTGAAGGTTGCTGCCACTAATGCCCACATTAAATTTATGCTCCGGTGTGTTGAATGCCGGTATAATAGGATCGGTAGAACCCATCAGGTTTATTTTGTTCCAACTGTAATTTCCGTTTAACGAATAGTTGCGGATGAAGTAATAATTAACGCCCACCGATACGCCATAAGTAATCACCTGGTCGGGCGAGTTAGCCGCCACACGATAAATTTGTTTAGGCTGCCAGGTACTGCCAATACGTTGCAGCTTAGCACCAATTTGGTACCCCAAAAAGTATTTGTAAAAACTTACATACGCGCTGCCGTCTATATAAACCTTGTTGGCAATTACCCCCTTGTAACCAAATTCTAAACTCTGCACGCGCTCGGGCCTAACTTTAGGCACATTGATGTAACGCAGAATAGAATCGGTAGGGCTGGTGCTGTTTAAATACTCGCGGAGCGATTCAATAGTTACCAGCGAATCGAACCCGTTCAGGTTGCCAATTAAAATGGCGCGGCCTACATTGTAATAAAGGTATTGGTCTTGCAAGGTTGGGTTTCGAATAGCTGATGCGAATGAAAGGCGGAAAGTGTGCTTGCTGTTATACGTGTAAACCAACGAAGCTGCCGGTGTGGCTATAACCGGAAAGTTTTGGTTTTTATCTACACGGCAGGTGGCAGTTAATATCAACGAGTGCTTTTTCTCGGCACCCAAATCAAATTTTTTCGACAGGCTTAAGTAGCCGCCAACTTCCCAGTTTCTAATGTCCTTACGAGTAGTATTGGTAATATTGAAACTGTCTTTGCCGGCCAGTGCGCGGTATTCGTTTATGGTAAGGTCGCGCGTGCTGCCATCGTACTTGTTTTGAATTTTGTAGTCGGTAATAGTATCGCTAAAAATGGTGCCGCGCGAGTTAGGCAAATACATACGGAAACTGGCACCGGCTATAATATCCATAAACGGCTTTTCGGCATTCTTAAGCTTAGGTGTAAAATGATACTCGCCCTGCACATGCACCAATTTAGAACGGTCGTAAAACAACGTGCCGCCCTGCTCAAAAGCCGTGCGCGAAACAATGCTGTTAAACACCGAATCGAAACGGGCAGTGCCCGGCACTAAATATTTTTCGCCACCAAATAAACCGGTAGCGCTATCGGCAAAGTTGCGCGCCATTTGGTGCCAAAGTGTCAACGAGTCTTGATATTGTTCTAAGATTCCGTTAGCGACTGCGTTTACCGAATCGTAAGAGTTTATCCAGGCAAACGAATTGGTGTTAGGAAAGCCCGGCAAAGCGCGAACGCGCGCTGCAGGTGGTACAACTCCCGGCACGGTATTCTGGTTCCAGTAAGCCGAATAATAACTGTTCCATTGCTCATCATTTTTCGAAAACTGCTGCAACTTTAAACTGGTAAAAACGGCATCGTAAGAGCTGCCCGAATTTTCAAGTGTGGTATATGCGCGGATAAAAAATTTATCGGGCTGCGAAATTTCAATCTTCGCCTGCTGGAAAGTAAGTCCGTTTAAACGGTAGCGGTTATCGCCCTGGTAAACCGTGGAGCCTGTGCCAAAATTATACGCGCCTTTAATTTCAATCTTGTCGGTAATTTTATAATGCAAAGCAGCGTTGGCTTTTATGTTGCGTACATCATAGTTCACCACATCATTTTCCAGATAGCCGGTACGGTAAAATTGCTTTAAGCCGGGTGATACGCGATTGAAATAAGCATTATCATAATTGTTCGATTCTTTCGAGAGCAGTTCATCGCCATAGCGGTTAACCGCATCATAACCACCGGGGTTGCTGCTCGGCTTCCATGAACCGGTAGATGCATCCATATTATTCGCTACCCAATCATCTGCCCTAAGGTAACTGAAGTTAACTTTGAAAGCTGCTTTGTCCGCTCCTGCTTTGTTCTTAAAAACTTTGGCGTAGCGTAGCGCCCCTTCAAACAAATTGCGCTCCCCTCCTTTTACAAAAACCGTCAACCCGTTGTAGAAAAACGGATTTTTGGTTTGCATACTTATTACTCCGTTAAACGCGTTAGGGCCATACATGGAACTTGAAGCCCCAACAATTAAATCTACTTTTTGTATATCAATTTCGGTAGTACCGGCAAAGTTGCCCACACTAAAGTTTAGTCCCGGTGCTTGATTATCTGCACCATCTAAAAGCTGCAACGAACGTACCGGAGAAGTAGAATTAAACCCGCGCGTATTAATAACCACAAAGCCCAAAGATGCGGCTGTCATATCCACGCCTTTTAAATTTCCCAAGCCTTCGTAAAAAGTTGCGGAAGCTGTTTGCTTAATGGCCTGCAAGCCCATGCTTTCCACCGTAAGCGGACTTTCTTTTTGCTTTTGCGTAATGCGCGTATCCACTATCTCTACATCCTTCAGCACTTTTTCTTCGGCACCTAATTTTAAATTGAACGACCGTTTCAATTCTGCCGAAGTTTTAATTTCTACTTCTTGCGAAGTGTAACCAATGTACGAAAACACAAGAGTAAGCGGTGGCTGTTGTGTTACCTTCAAACTAACCTTTCCGTCAATATCTGTGGCCGTTCCAATGGCCGTTCCTTTAACCGAAATAGTAGCACCAATTAGTGCTT
>CAMBIM010000280.1 GCA_945867505.1 Chitinophaga pinensis | reverse complement strand
GCATGGCATTATCGGGCGCGGCTTTCGTTTCGGCCAGCAGCGCTTGCAGCAATGCGTTTTCAATTTTGTAGGTAAGGGTTTTAGAAGCGCAAAGTTTCAATAAGACCTTCAACAGTTTTTCTTCGGCAGGGCTTAGCAGTTTTTGCGTGGCGTTCTTTTTAAGCGCGTGTTTGGTTTGCGAGGTCACCAGCGTGTAGTTGTTTAACTCGTAATGTATAATGGCGTTCAGCATTTCGCCCCGCAAATAAATGGCGGGTCGCTGGTCGGGCTTAAAATCGTTGAGCACCTTATTAATAAAGCGGAGCGCACCGGTAAACTCGCCCACGCAGGTTAATATCAGCGCATGCAGGTAATAAAAATAAAGCATGTGGTAAGGCTCTATATCCATGTTCAGTTTCAGTATCTCTTTCTCTATGGCCTTTGTTTTGGCTAAGCCCTGCTGATAACGGTGATTGATATAATAATACTCCAGTTCATGCGTGTGCGTATGAATAAAAACCCGCTGCTGCACCACATCTTTACGAATATGGGCTTTGTGCGCAAAGGCATTCAGCGCTTCTATATCTTTAAAAAACGAATCGGAATGAAAGAACTTTTTGCTGCTGAGCAACCTGTCGTAGATAGAGATATAATCGAGCGGATACTCTACTGCATAAGTTTTTGATTGATGAATAAGCGCCACCAATTGTTCTAAGTGCCGTAACTCTTTTGACTGATTATCGAGGTACCGGTAATAGTTAGAATAGATAAGATGATAATACACCTTGGCGGAAAACGAAAGCGCATTGCGCTCGTTCTTCAGCTCCGGTTGTTGCAGAATGCGCTCAAACTTTTTCAGCACATCGCCTTTCGAAAACTTTTCGTTGCCTGCCTGCAACAGGTTACTGCGGTAATACAAATCGGTAATGCTCTTTAAATTATTGAGCAGCGCAATGTATTTATCGATAGATAGATTGACTTCCGCAGCCTTCTGTAAACCCAGCGAATAACCACTACATCTTTTCTTCCACATCAGCACATCAATCATGAGCTGAAAATTTTCACACTCCTCCGCCAGTGTTTCGGTTTTAGCTATCAACTTAAGGCATTCCTGATACAAACCTTTATGAAAAAGAATCTCGATGGAAAGCAGTGCTTCCTTTATCTCGAGGTTATACGTTCGGGAATCATGAAAGCCATTCAGACTTGCTAAAATAAGTTGATACAAATAGTTTCTATCAGCCGAAAGAAACACGGCATGCACGCCAGCTTTCTTTAAACTATTCTTAATGGCCTTATCATCTTCGGTGTTACTTTTATCCAATTCCTCAAATAGTAATACGTATTTATTGCGTTCGCCTATAATATGCCGTTCGGAGAAAATTTTAAAATACCGCTTCTCCGACATGGTCAACGTTTTAATTAAAGTAAAGGCGGCACTGTTTTTCTTCATAAAATAGACAAATCAGACTTACTAAAAATAGAATTTTTTTTAGTTCAATCAAGCAATTCGTAGCTAAATTCACACAGACACAGTTAAACACGTATCGTATGACAGATTTATCCTGGATTAAACAACTAACGATTACAGTAATTATCGGCTTAATTTATAATACAGCGAGTGCTCAAATAACTATCAACAACACACTTTATTCAACCAATCAACTGGTAGATGGAGTTTTAGTTCCCACAGGAAGTGGAACTACGGTTTCCAATGTCGCCTATCAAGGGGTTTATAATGTTTCCAACAAATATCAGGTAGGCTATTTTACCACAGCAACAACAACCCTAGCTCAAATGGGATTTACATCCGGTGTGGTTCTATCTACTGGAAACACTTCTGATATTCCACTAACCTTGGGCTCAGACCCACGAGCAGCAGCGCAAATGTCGACCGGCTATACCAGTACCTGTGCAAACGGAGAAATTAGACAAACCGGTACCTGCCCCGTATACATTAATGATGTTGATGTTTTGGCCGGAGCTTATAATTACTTCAATGCTTCCATTTTAGAATTTGATTTTGTTCCGGTTACCAACTTTGCTAAGTTTCGTTACATCTTCGGTTCAGAGGAATACGAGGATAATTCCGGTGTTATCAATTATCAGTGTTCATCGTACAACGATAAATTCGGATTTTTAATTAGCGGGCCTGGAATTACAGGAGGACAGGGATATACTAATGACGCTAAAAATATTGCCCGGTTAGCTAATGGCTCTGAAGTATCTATTAACTCTGTCAATAACGGTGTAGTTGGTTCCAGTGGTGGAGCGCCATCCGCAGCAAAATGTCAGGCAGCAAATTCAGGATGGGTTCAAAATGTTTCTACAGCAGAATATCTTGGTTCCATTGATGGCACCGAATTAAATGGGAATACCAGAATTTTAACAGCCCAGCATAATGGATTAACTCCCGGTCAGACTTATCATATCAAGCTAATTGTAACTGATGTTTCAGATGGAGCATATGATGCAGTAGTTTATTTAGAGGCAGGTAGCTTTATCACCAGTTCAACAGCCAATGCAGGTGCGAATCAGTCTCTTTGTTCTAACAGCACCACTTTAAACGCCTCAGCACCAGCTAGCGGAAACTGGTCGGTGGTTAGTGGTAATGCCTCATTCGCCAATGCCTCCAGCCCAAGTTCATCTGTAACCGGTTTATCAATTGGAGCAAACATCCTTAAATGGTCAAATGGTACAGATTCCGCCACTGTTACAGTTACAGTTAATACGCCACCAAACATTACGCACGGTTCTACTTTAACCCTAACCTGTGCAACAACTACCGGAACAATTAGCGTCAGTTCAAATGCCGCAGGTGCAACTTATAATTGGTCAGGAGGCGGTATTCTCTCTGGTGGAAATACTTCAACTCCTACTGTAAATCTCGCAGGTACTTACTCGGTAACAGTTACCAACCCATCGACAGGTTGTTCTGCCACTTCTTCGGTTAGTGTAAGTCAAAATATTTCTGTTCCTAACTTAAGTATAAATACGCCTGCTCAACTTACCTGCACATCTTCAAGTGCTAATCTTTCAGCTAATTCAACTACTCCTAATGCAGCTTATGCTTGGAGCGGTGGTGGAACGACAAGTTCGAAAACTGTAACTACAGCAGGAGTATATTCAGTAACCGTTACTGATCCCGCCAACGGCTGCACAACTTCTTCTTCTATTTCCGTCAGTCAAAATACTACAACCCCAAATGTAAGTATTGCAACACCAGGCACTTTATCCTGCACCTCTAATACGATTGCATTAACTGCTTCTTCTACAACAAACTCTGTAAATTATAACTGGGGAGGAGGTAATACCACCACAACAAAAACAGTAACATCAGCTAATACTTATGGTGTAACGGTTACAGACCCTGCTAATGGTTGCACCACTTCCTCAACCGTAACCGTAAGTCAAAATATTGTTACGCCCGACTTGAGTATTAATACGCCTTCTCTTCTAACTTGTACCAGCGGGAGTGTATCGTTAACAGCTTCTTCACTTAC
>CAMBIM010000279.1 GCA_945867505.1 Chitinophaga pinensis | reverse complement strand
CACCGCTGCAAACCGATTGATTAAGGAAAACGGCAAGTATGCGTTGCTATCGGCTTGTGCCGCAGGCGCACATGGTCATGCAATGATTTTGGAAAAGTATAACGGATAAGAACCAATGGTATATTTAACGCGTAGGGAACATTTCAATGGCGCACACCGGTTGTTCAATCCGGCATGGACGGAAGAACAAAACGATGCTGCATTTGGTAAGTGCGCTAATAAGAATTGGCACGGGCATAACTTCGATGTATTTGTTACTGTAAAGGGTATACCTAACCCGGATACAGGCTTTATTATGAATGCTCACGAGTTAAGCAAGATAATAAAGCGCGAAGTGGTTGACCGGTTAGACCATAAGAACTTTAACATGGATGTGCCGGAGTTGAAAGACGTATTGCCCAGCACAGAAAATGTAGTTCAGCAGATATGGAAATGGTTAGTTCCGCATATTACCGAATGTCAACTGCATTGTATTAAGTTAGTGGAGACGGAGAATATATACGTAGAGTATTATGGAGAATAGTTAACGGTTGACAGTTCTCATTCAACAGTAATACCGGTTGTTTGTCTTTACCGCGAACCGCCAACTGCGAACCGTGAACCGAGTGATAAGCCGCCAACTGAAAAACATAAAAGGCAAGGCGAACATTTAATTGTAAAAGGTGTTTCAACTTCCTAAATTCAACAAATGAAAAACTATCAAAAGATCGAACAGTATAATCCGGAAACTATAGAGTTGGTTAAAAACAACTTTACCGAAATGCTGAAGGCATTAGGCGAAGATGTAACCCGCAACGGTTTAGAAAAAACTCCTGAACGTGCCGCTAAAGCCATGCACTTTCTTACCCAAGGCTATGAGTTGGATGCACAAGAAATATTGCGCGAGGCATTATTTGATGAGAACCATAACCAAATGGTTATTGTAAAAGATATTGAGTTGTATTCCCTTTGCGAGCATCACTTGCTTCCCTTTTATGGTCGCGCACATATTGCCTATATTCCTAACGGCAAGATTGTTGGCTTAAGCAAATTGGCGCGCGTAGTAGATGTTTTTGCCCGCAGGCTGCAGGTGCAGGAACGTTTAACTACTCAATTGCGCGATGCACTGGAAGAAGCGTTGAATCCGCTGGGTGTGGCTGTAGTTATAGAAGCTAAACACTTATGCATGATGATGCGCGGGGTATCTAAGCAGAATTCTGTTACCACTACTTCTGCCTTCACCGGTGAGTTTGAGAAACAATCTACACGGAGTGAATTCATTAACCTTATATCTTCAAAACTAAGTTAGCAACTAGCCATGAAAGCGTATGTCTTTCCGGGGCAAGGCTCCCAGTTTACAGGAATGGGCAAAGATTTGTTTGAGCAAAGCGAAACTGCACAACAAATGTTCAACCGTGCCGATGAGATTCTCGGGTTTGGCATTTCTAAAATAATGTTTGAAGGAACCGATGAAGAACTAAAGCAAACCAAGGTTACACAACCGGCAGTTTTTCTTCATTCAGTCATTGCATTTTCTGTGTTGCCCGATGCAAAGCCCGATATGGTAGCAGGTCATTCACTTGGTGAGATTTCTGCCTTGGTAGCAAATCAAACACTAAACTTTGAAGGTGCATTGCGATTAGTTTCAGTGCGCGCCTTGGCCATGCAAAAGACATGTGAACTCGTCCCATCAACAATGGCAGCAGTATTAAACTACGAAAGCGAAGCGCAGATAGAAGGTATTTGTGCAGAGATAAAAGATGAGGTAGTGGTGGCCGCTAATTACAATGCACCGGGGCAGTTAGTTATCTCAGGGAGCGTAAAGGGCATTGATGAGGCGATGGAGAAAATAAAAGCAGCGGGCATCCGCAAAGTAATTAAGCTACCTGTTGGCGGTGCTTTCCATTCTCCTTTAATGGAACCGGCACGTAAAGAACTGGCAGAAGCTATCTATCAAACCACATTCAACACACCGGTTTGCGCGGTGTATCAAAATGTTTCGGCCAAAGCAGAAACCAATCCGGAGGTGATAAAAGAAAACTTAATAGCACAACTCACCTCACCGGTAAGGTGGACACATTCTGTAAAGCAAATGTTAGCTGACGGAGCAACGGAGTTTATTGAAATAGGTCCGGGTGTTGTTTTACAAGGTTTGATAAAGAAGATTCGCGGATAACGTAATACAGCAATGCTTTAAGGCATTAAAAATTCATAACTGCTTGATAAAAAGTAATTTCTAAAATTACTTTTGTCGCTCTTTAGCATTACAGATAAAACAGATTCTTGAGCGATTCGTTAGTCATTATTCCTACTTATAACGAACTGGGTAACATTGAAAAAATGGTGCGTAAGGTTTTCTCTTTGCCCCATGCTTTCGATTTGTTGATTATTGATGATGGCTCACCCGATGGCACCGCACAAAAAGTTAAAGACCTTCAGATAGAATTCGCCCAGCGTTTGTTTCTTATTCAACGCAGCGGCAAACAAGGTTTAGGAACGGCTTATATTGCAGGCTTTAAATGGGCTTTGGAAAGAACTTACCAATTCATTTTCGAAATGGATTGCGATTTCAGCCATAGTCCTGATGATTTGATTCGCTTACATAAAGAATGTGCCACCAATAATTTTGACATTGCCATAGGTTCGCGTTATGTACCGGGTGGTGGTTTTGTAAACTGGCCGAAAGACAGAATCCGTCTTTCTAAGAACGCCTCCCGTTACGTAAACCTTGTTACCTGGATTGGTATTAAAGACCCTACTGCCGGCTTTATCTGCTATAAAAGAAAGGTATTGGAAACTATCGACCTCGATAGAATTCAGTTTGTGGGCTATGCCTTTCAGATTGAAATGAAGTTTGCCGCGCGTAAGCTTGGTTTCCGTTTTATCGAAGTGCCTATAATTTTTACCGAGCGTGTGGAGGGGATTTCTAAAATGAGCCGCAACATTATTAAAGAAGGTATTTTGGGTGTGCTTAAAATTCAATGGAATAGTTACTTCTCTAACTACCGTAAAAAATAAAGCCTCCCTATTTCTACGAAGGCTTTTAAACATCCTATATCTATATTATTACTGGTTAGCGTAAACACCTACCGGAACGGTATGTAACCATCCGAAAATGTCTTCTGCCTTGCCCGATTTAATAGCAATAAACCTTGCTTTTAGTTTGTTCGATATTTCGCGCGTTTCTAAGGCTGGCAACTCGTAGTTCTCGCCTTTGTAATGAAACTCGCCAATATGCGAAACCACTGCAGCCGTTCCAGTGCCAAACAAATCTTCCAACTTGCCTTCGTGGTATGCATTGATAATTTCATCAATAGAAATATCACGCTCCTGCACCACATAGCCTTCGTTTTCTGCTAACCGAATCAAGCTATCGCGGGTAACTCCATCAAGAATAGTTCCCTGATCAAGAGCCGGAGTAATAATTACTCCGTCTATAATGGCAAAAATGTTCATGGTGCCAATTTCCTGCAGATAACGATGATGGATACCATCTAACCAAAGAATTTGGTCGTAGCCC
>CAMBIM010000278.1 GCA_945867505.1 Chitinophaga pinensis | reverse complement strand
TTACTTCACGAATGGTAGCCTGTGCACCCTCATTAATACGAAGTTCTAAGTCAATGGAATCGCCATCTATTTTTACCTCCATTGGGGTTACGCTAAAGAAAAGGTAACCATCATCCATGTAAAGCGAACTTAAATCGCCACCGTTAGGGTTCATGAAAATGCGTTCGTCCAGAATTTTCTGATTATAAATTTCACCTTTTTTAATGCCTACAATTTTGGTAAGTAACGAATCGGGATACTTTGTATTCCCATTAAAGTAGATGTTGCGGAAGTAATATTTTCTGCCTTCGTCAACACGGATGTCAATTTTCAGATTCTTTGCATCGGTCATGTAAACACTGTCGGAAACTATTCGCGCATCGCGGAAACCCTGACTGTTGTAGTAATCTACAATCTTACGTTTATCTTCCTCGTAATCGTCTTTCTTAAACTTCGAAGCTTTAAAGAAATTGAGGTTGATATGACGCTCGGCATAATCTTTTGCGCGCATTACCGACAGGTTGCCAATAATCTGATACCACTTGATGGTAATAGAATCGCGCGCGAAGTTTTTCTTAAAGCGGAACAAACCATCCAGGTCGAATTTTATCTTCTCGCGGGTTTCCTTCATCTGGCGTTTCAACTTTGCTTCGGGTGCATCGTGATTGCCGTAAATGTTTATCTGCTCAATTTTTACCTTAGGTCCTTTATCAATAATTACGCGAACCAATACGCTATTGGTTAATAGTGAATCTCTTACTTCGTTTACTTCTACATTAACCGATAAAAACCCTTTATCTATATAATAACTCTTAATGGTGTTGATGGTCATGCTGCGCATGTTTTCGGTAAAAATGCTACCGGCTCGCAGGTCAATTTTTTTGCGAAGCTCATCGGCATCACTCGTCTTTATCCCCTTGATGGTATAGCGCGAAATACGCGGACGCTCCTCTACATGAATAACCAAATAAATTTTGCCACCGGTAATATCGCTGGCATCTATCGAAATATTAGTGAACAACTTTTGACGCCACAAAGCCTTGATGGCTTTAGGAATTTGCTCACCCGGTATTTTTACTTTATCGCCTTTAGCTAAACCTGAAAGCGTAACCAAAATTTTAGGGTCGAGGAACTTGGCACCCTCTATTTTTACATCAGCAATTTCGTATTCGGCACTTTTAGAATAATCGAATAAAGAAGGTTCCTGCGCCCAAGCAAAAGTGGAAACTAAAAGAGAAAGAAGTACGAATAAATTTTTCAAACGTTTTACTTTTGGGTGTTATGGTTTTATCTGCTCGCTGGTTTTTCCAAATCTGCGTTCGCGGCTTTGGTAATCTATTATCGCTTTATACAATTCTTCTTTATTGAAATCGGGCCAAAACTTGTCGGTAAAATAAAACTCGGCATACGCCAACTGCCACAATAGGAAATTACTTACCCGCATTTCGCCACTGGTTCTTATCAACAGTTCCGGGTCTGGTCTGCCAGCTGTGTACAGATTATCGCTGATTAAGTCTTCCGTAATTTCATGCAATCCAATTTCATTCTTCTGCACTTGTAAAGCAATTTGCTTTATGGCTCTTAATATTTCATTCTTTCCTCCATAACTCAATGCCAAAATCAATTCCATCCGTTTGCCGCCAGATGTTTTGTCAATCGCCTCTCTTAACTCCTTTGCCACGCTCTTCGGCAGAGCATCAATATCGCCAATGGCACCGAGGCGAATATCATTTTTCATCAGTGTTTTCAGCTCTCCGTTAATCGTTTTTAACAGCAGGGTCATGAGTGCACTAACTTCTATTTGCGGACGGCTCCAGTTTTCGGCACTAAACGCATACATGGTTAAGTGCTTTATACCCAACTCGGCACACGCCTCGCTTGTTTCGCGCACAGCATTTACCCCGTTGGTATGACCAAAAATTCGGTTCTTACCCTGCTCTTTTGCCCAACGCCCGTTGCCATCCATTATTACGGCAATGTGTTGGGGTAAACGGGTTAAATCTATTTGGTCTTTTAAACTCACGCGCGAACGATTAAACGTTGTTTTGTTTTTTTATTTTACGTCATCCGCCCTTCGGGCACCTTCTCCTGAAGAAGAAGGAACTGAACAGGCACTTTTAAAGTGGGGGCGAAGATATTTAAGTAATTGAGAATGGGGAATGCAGAATGGAGAATGAAAAACAAGGCTATCTATATGTGCCATTCGGGCTCGGGCACTGCACTTTCATAATGGTGTATGAAAGGGTGATGCCGCCAAAAAGATAATCGTCAAACTTGGGCGACTGACCGCGCTGGTAGCCAGGCTTTCCGATTTTTTCGCCACCATTTTGGGAAGAGCGGTCGCTAAAAGCAGCAGCCAAACCGGTAGAGCCACCGGGGAGGGAAGCATAGCTTGGGTATTTTCCGCTTACATCATCCAGATAATCGGTAAAGGTTTTGCGCACACCGGCTTCTATGCCAATGTTCCAGTTTCGTTTAAACGAAAACTTAAACCCGCCCACTATAGGAATAGCAAAACTATACAAGCGGTATTTTTTTACACCCGAATAGCTGGGGTCGTTTTGACCCTCGGTGCCCAGCGGTTGCAGGTAATACCACTGCCCATTGTATTGCGCTTTGGGGTTGAAGAAGAAAACGGTTAAACCGGTGCCGATGTAGGGAGTCCACCAGTGTTTGCCTTTGGGGTCGGCTTTATCGAATTTAAAGAAGTTGAATTCGATAACAGAGGTAACATCGAAGATGTCGGTTTTGAAAGAGAGATTGCGCTGTAAGTTCCAGGCGGTTTTTGTTTTAGCATCGTCAAACTCTACCTGCCCCCAGTTGAAAGAAGTCTTCCACGCCCCGCGATACTTAATATTGTAGCGGTAAAAAGCCCCTGCCCCAGGGCGCGAAAATTTGAAAGAGGTTTTGGTGTTAAGGTCGCCAAAGTAATTGCTCATGCCACCCCATACGCCAAACTCATGTATCTGTCCACTGACCGTTTGAAACAGCAACAGCGGCAGTAGCAGGAGCCAGTATGGAAATAACCTTTTCATTTTATGAGGGCGCGAAGAAAGTATTAACGGGGGAGAAAGCAAAATGTTGTTTTGAGGGTGGGGCTAATTGGTAAAAGCCGCTAAAGGCTTTGCTTCCAATTTCCTGACCACCCATTTTTTACAAGTTACACGCCCAAACGCCCGATTTAGAAAGTGTAGCTACTTTTCTGTTGTCCCTTACTGCAAGTTAGCCGCAGGAAACCGCAAACCCCAAGTTTTATAAGCCACTTAGCCCAACTGTGGCAAGTAGTATGCACTTGTTTATAAACCACTACCTGCAAGTTTACCTACCACTAACCACAATTGCGTATACCACTATGCGCCACCTAATATACCACTAAGTAAGGTTTAGCATACCACTATTCTAAGTAGCGCATAGTGGTATACGAAGCTTCGGATAGTGCTATACGAAGTGGAGCATAGCACTATTTTTTTCAGAAATACCACTATTTCTCAAATTTTTAATCAAAAACACACAAAACAAGGACAAAGTACATCCAAGAAGCTATAAACAACT
>CAMBIM010000277.1 GCA_945867505.1 Chitinophaga pinensis | reverse complement strand
GACAGCGGGCACTATGCTCCTGGTAGGTGTTATGCTCAAAATGGGCCTTTATGGTTTGTTCCGTTGGTTATTGCCTGTAGTGCCGCAAGCGGTATTGCTTTGGACTCCGCTGGTAATTGTATTAGCAACCATTGGCGTTATTTACGGTTCTATCATAGCTATTAAACAGGATGATTTAAAGAAGTTATTAGCCTATTCATCCTTTGCGCACGTTGGTTTAATTACTGCGGGTATTTTCACTTTAACCCGCGAGGGTTTTCAGGGGGCAGCAGTCCAAATGTTTGCACACGGATTTAATGTAGTAGGTCTTTTCTTTGCGGCTGAAATTATCTGGCAGCGCACCGGCACAGTTTCAATTTCTCAGTTAGGCGGAATAAGAAATGTAGCACCCAAGTTTGCTGCTTGCTTTATGATTGTTGTTCTGGCAAGTGTGGCTTTGCCAACTACCAATGCTTTTATTGGCGAGTTCTTGTTGCTTTTCGGAGTTTATGAATACAACACTTGGTTAGCGGTAGTAGCAGGGTTGACTATCATCTTCGGGGCGGTGTATATGTTGCGCATGTATCAAAACGTAATGTTGGGAGAAACAAATGCGCTTACAGCCAACTTTAAAGACCTGAATTGGAAAGAAATTGTAGTCTTTGTTTTAATCATAGTTGCCATCTTCCAGATTGGTTTAGCACCAAAGCAGATGATGAGCATGATGCAGCCCGCTTTAGATAATATTTTGACTTACTCTTTGAGATAGAAAATGAAGACTATAGTATATACATCTACCCTTGGCTTGGTTTGCATGTTGGCAGAAATGTTCAACCTGCGAAAGTTTATTTTGCCTATTGCCGGATTGGGGTTAGTTGCCATTTTTGGGTTGAACGCTACCAGTTGGGGAGTAAACCAAGGTTTCTACCATAACATGGTCATGATAGATAACTACTCGACAGCGTTTTCGGGTTTATTGATTCTGCTTACCTTGTTTATTGTAATACTTAGCGGTAACTTCTACAAAAACGAAGAATCGAAGATTTCCGATTACCTGGCTATAATCATCTTTACTTTATGTGGCGCGTTGGCAATGGTTTCGTTTGGCAATATGGCCATGTTCTTTTTAGGTATAGAAGTGCTTTCTATTTCGCTTTACATACTTGCTGGAAGTAAACGTAAAGATGTAAAGAGTAACGAAGCTGCCATGAAATACTTCCTGATGGGAAGTTTTGCTTCAGGTGTTTTGTTATTTGGTATTGCCTTAATTTATGGCGAAACAGGTTCGTTTGACATTTCTAAGATAAGCGACTATGCTACTACGGCTACACCAACTTTGCTTTACTACATAGGTGCTGGAATGATTTTAATTGCCGTGTTGTTTAAAGCATCTGTTGCACCTTTCCACTTTTGGGCACCTGATGTTTACGAAGGTTCGCCAACGCTTACTACGGCTACTATGGCAACCGTTGCCAAGATTGCAGCCTTTGCGGGCTTCTATCGTTTATTCAGTGCCAGTTTTATTCCTGTAATGCCGGCTTATGCTTGGGTGTTGAGTGCGGTTACTGCGCTTACGCTTATCATCGGAAACTTCTCGGCTTTAAATCAAGATTCGTTCAAAAGAATGTTGGCGTTTTCGGGTATATCTCATGCGGGTTATTTAATGCTGGGTATTGTCTCGCTTTACGGTAAAACAGATAATGCAATCTTGTTCTATTCTGTAGCTTATGGTGTTTCTTCTATTGCTGCTTTTGCAGTAGCTATTGTGGTAGTGGCAAATGTTGGTTCAGAGAAGTTTGAGGCTTTTAATGGTTTAGGAAAGCAGAAACCTTTGCTGGCTGTAGCCATGACTATTGCTATGTTGAGCATGGCGGGTATTCCACCGTTTGCAGGGTTCTTTGGTAAGTATTATATTTTTAGTGAGGCGGTTCGCAACGGTCATATTGCACTCGTAGTGTTGGCTGTTATTGCCAGCATAGTAAGCGTCTATTACTACTTTAAAGTAATAGTGGCTATGTTTACTAGAGAGAGTAAAGAAGCATCGTTTACTATCAAGCCTGCTTACAGTTTTGTAATTGCGGTTTGCATCCTTATCACCGTGTTAGCTGGTTTGTTCCCTTCGGTGCTCGCTAATTTGCTGTAGCTCTTTTAAACCTTTAGTGCGCCACGAAATCCCCTGCTGGCTCGCACAGTAAGATTCTGTACCGTTTTGATATACGAACACATTGCTGTATGCAAATGTACAAAAGAAAGGGTTTCAGAAAACTCTGAAACCCTTGTCTGTATTGCGTGGGAACTACTGGGTTCGAACCAGTGACCCTCTGCTTGTAAGAAACAGGTGACCCACTTGTTTGTATTTATTTTTATTATTTAAGTATTTGATTATCAATGAATTTTGATTATTTGATTTATCGTTTGTTTGTAATTTCTACCGACTTTTATCATATTTGTTTACACCATGTTTACACCAATAATATAAACATTATGAAAAACTCGGCTTCAATTAAACCGATATTATACATACACAAAACTCTAAAGAACGGCAAACACCCTATTGTACTACAGGTGATTAAAGACCGGAAGGTTAAGAAGATTTCTTTAGGATATTCAGCTTTTTTAGATGAATGGGATTTTAAGAACAACAAACCCACCAAAAAATATGCGAACCGGTTAGAACTGGATGCAGTAATAAAAAAGAAAGAAGCGGAGTTTTCTAAACAGGCATTGGCTTTTGATTTGGCAGACGCATCTTTCACGGCAGATAGTTTAGTGAAATCAGTAAAACATAAACGGACTGCAAAAACAGTTTTTAGTTATTTCGAAGAAGTGGTGAGTCAAATGAAAAAGGCAAACCGGATAGGGAACTCAGAAGTTTACCAAACCTGTAAAAATGTACTTACTACATTCTCTAAAAAGAATGATTTACAGTTTACAGATATTGACTTTACTTTTCTCACCAAGTTTGAAAATTACTGTAAAGAAAAAGGATGGAAGGAAAGTTCTATTTCATCATATATGAGAACACTCAGGGCGTTATTTAACCGCGCAATACATGAGAATCTCATTGCACCGGACGTTTACCCTTTCAAGCAATATAAGATTGGTAAATTAAATACAGATACACAAAAGAGAGCTATTAGATTAGAGCAAATACAGGAGATTGAAAAATTAGAACTACTACCAAACACCGGAATTTTCAACGCTAAAAATATTTTCCTTTTCAGCTTTTATACCATGGGAACTAATTTAGTGGATATAGCAAATATCACATGGGAGAATATTCATGGTGGGCGGCTAAAATACATTCGCGCAAAAACGCATAAACCCTATAACATAGTTCTTACAGAAAAGGCAAAGCAGATTTTGAAATATTACAAAAGCGTAAAGACAGATAAATATATTTTCCCTATTTATTCAGAGGGCGTTCATGTAACAGCGCAACAACAGGCGAACCGGTTGCATAAAGTGATGCAAAATACAAATGAAGATTTAAAGGAGATTGCGAGGAAATGCAAAATTAAAGAGAACCTTACAACGTATGTTGCAAGACATTCA
>CAMBIM010000276.1 GCA_945867505.1 Chitinophaga pinensis | reverse complement strand
GAGCAATAAACATATACATCCATACCACTTCGTTTTTCAGTAACAGCATTTCCTGTTTGTTCTGCCTTTTTAAATGCAAAAGCAAAAATAGCTACAGTTGTAATCAATACTCCTAGTAATAAATTTTTCATGGATTGTTTTTTTGTAGTTTAATAATTGAAACCAAATCTAAACTTCTTTCCACTTAAAACTAAACCGCCCCGCAGTAATTATGTGGGCGGTTTAAGACAGTAATACTAAATGACTCGTGCCTCGGAATGACAACACGCGCAGTTAGTCATTTCGAGTGAAGGCTTCGCAAAGCCTGGCAATGACGAACAATAAAAAAGCGCGAAGGGTTTCCCTTCGCGCATTTTGTCTTTTGAGATATTAATTATTTCACTCTTTTAAAGTAGGAAAGGCTTCTTGAACCTGTTTTTAATAGGTTAATTTCATTCTCACTAAATTTTACAATTTCAAATTCTTCGTTACCGCAGAGTGCAAATTTATTAGCTACAGTATTGTCAGGATTAAGAGAAATAGTTTTGTTATTTAAACTCCAACGACCTGTGCATTTTTTATTACTCCCGTCATATAGATAAGTCCCTCCTTCTGTAAAAGTAAATATTCTGCCGTCAAATGACCACATGCCTGAAAGTCCAGCTACGCTTAAAGTTACTTCTTTTGGAGCCACTTTAGGTTCTTCTGGCTTTGCTTCTGTTAATTCTACACCTGAATTTTTTGCGCATTGAGTTAAATAAGTTGACCGCATAACTTTTAATTCTGGTTCAATTTTTAAATTATATGAAGACTTAGAAACTTGTTTGGTGATTTCATTTTTGTAACAGAGCGCAATTGCGTCTCGTTGTTCTTGTTTAATAGGATATTTAGAAAGAAGTGTTATTGCTTCGTCATAAAGAAACTGAGCATCACTCTTTGTCCAATCTGTTGTTTGAGCATTTGTAGAAAATAAGGATAAGAGAGCTAAAGAAAAGCTTAAAATGAACAGGGTAAATTTACTCATGGGTTTAATTTTTTGCCAAATCTAACCTTCCTCTACAAATTCTACTCCCCAAGCTTCTCCTTAATCTCATCGGGGGGTAGAGAAACAATCTTCAACATAAGTGGGGGATTGCTTCGTCAGGTTTCTCAAAGCAGAAACCTTCCTCGCAGGGACGAGCACTTTCTTACTTCCTTCCCATCAACTCAATAGCCTTTTCTAAAGTTTTAACCTGTAGCTCTAAATCACTTTTTTGCTTTTCCAATTCGGTAATGCGGGCTTGTAAAGGGTTTTCGGTAACAGCGGTAAACTCAGCCGGCAATTGGGCGGTTATCTCCTCAAAAAAATTGTATTTCAATACATGGCACAGACGCCAAAGCGTACTAACTTTCATGTCAGGCCTTTTAGTAAAACCCTGCACCGAGCTTTGACCTATGCCCAGCCAGTTAGCTATTCCACTTTTGTATTTGCGGTTGGTTTTAATGTAGGTTTTTAGCATTTCTCCAATATTCGGGCTTTCCGGTATGGTTATCATAGAAATTTGTATTCTTTTAAGTGAATTTTATAAGCTTGCGAGCGAATTTAATATGCTTTAACGTGAACTCTATAAGTTTTAAAGTGTATTATATAAGTTTTAAGGAGAATATAGTAAGTTTTTTAGGAAATATAGTTTGCCTAAAGGCTTATAAAATTCACTTGTAAGCTGACTAATTTCGCCCTAAAGCTGATTAAATTTGCTTCAAAGCTAATAAAAAGTGCTTTATAGCGCATCAAAAAATACAAAAAATGATTTTTGGCCTTCGAGTCAGGCCTCGGGACTCTTACAGAGGGGTAAAATCATACTTCTAAAATCTAAAATCAGAAAAGAATCTTGTATTGCGGCAATATGAAAATGCCTTGCTGATATTCGTTGTTCAGCGAGTTGGTGCGCGGGTTATATACCTTGCGGAAGATGTTTTTGATGTTGGCCACGTTCTGCAAATCCATTGAAAGCTCTTGCGTAATTTTTCGGAAGCTGATGCGGTAACTCAACTTTAAATCGAGCCGGAAATAGTCTTTGTGTTTTTCGCTGTAAGCGCGGCTATCTATGCGCACCTCCTGGCGCTGTGCGGCACTGGCTACTAAATCAATAGGCGTATAATACCTGCCACCTGCACCGGTCATTTTAAAATCTATAGCAATGCTGTTGCGCTTGGTTTTGTTTTTCTTGCCACCAAACAAATACTGATACCCGCCCAATGCGTTAACTACATAGTTTCCGTTAAAGGCAGTGTTGCGCCAAACCTTATCGCTACCTTGATACTGGCTTTGGAAGAACGAACCGGTTACTAAAAAGTAATAGCCCTTGCTGAAAAACTTTTCAGCTGTAATTTCTAAACCATAGTTTCTGCCAATGCCTTTGTTGATGAGGTTGGTGTTGTTGGGTGTACCGAAATCGGCACCGCTGTTGAGCATACTAAACGAACTGCTGAATTTTTCTACCGGTGCGTTGTTGATGTATTGGAAATAGGCTTCGGCCTTTAAATGAAAATCTTTCAGGAACATTAAATCGTAACCCAACACTACATGCTGGCTTTGGGTAAAGTCCATTCTCAAATTAGTAGGCGCACCGGTTGCCGTAGCCGAAACCTCCGCATTATAATACGTAGGCAGCGGTTGAATTTGATGGTGCATACCGTAACCGATACTTATAGATTGATTTTCGCGGAACTGATATTTTAAGCCCGCGCGCGGCTCGGGCGCAAAGCTGCTGCTTAGCGAATAATACTGCGTGTGCATACCTAAATTAAGCACCAACTGTTCGTTGAATTTGTGTTTCCACATAGCATACGCTTCTACTAACGTGCTGTAACCTTTGCCATACTTAACCGGCACAAACCGGTTAAGAAAAAGTGTGCTGTCGGCAAATTTCAAATCAAACACATCGGCCTTTATACCTACGGTTACGGTGTTCCGCGCATCCAGCTTGGTGTTGCTCATTAAGTGCGCGCTGTATTTATTTTGCCGTAGCGATACCTTTTGTGTGCGGATAATTTCGGTTCTCAGCAACGGTTCAATAGAATCAATATCTGCCCGCTGCGTTTGGTGCGATGCACCGAGCATCAATTTGTAATACGTTTTGGTATTGAAAAAATACGTGTGCGAAAAACCAACCATACCGGTTTGCACCTGGTTGTAAAGGTCAATGTTTTCGTTGCCGTATAAATCTTTCTGCGGCTTGCTTAAATCTACTGCACTGCCCAACAATTCAATTTTGCTCAAGCCGCCCAAACCCCAAACGCGAAACACGCCCGCTTTCTTGGTAGGCACATCTACCTTAAAAGTTAAGTCCTGATACTCCGGTACAGCCGTGCCGGTGCCAAAGTTGGCTTTCAATAATTTGAATAACGCCAAGGTGGAATACCGGTAATTGATTAAAAACGAAGCCTGGCTTTTCTTCTTGGCAAAAGGCCCTTCTGCACCGGCTTCAAGACCGTTAAACCCTAATTGAGCCAGAAACTCAAACTTATCTTTATTGCCATTGCGCAAACCCAAATCAAACACGCCCGAAAGCGCGTT
>CAMBIM010000275.1 GCA_945867505.1 Chitinophaga pinensis | reverse complement strand
CCGGCTTTTGACGGCTATTGGAGTCAGGAGCAGGAGCTTGACCCTAACCGCAGACCGGTAATGGAAAATGTAAATGGCAAGCAATACAATACTGTTGATGTGCTCAAATACAATTTGTACCCACAACGTGCCGGTGCTTTGCCTGTGGCAGGTTGCGAAATGAATACCGTAGCGCAGGTTCAGGTGCGTTCTAATTCAAGAAGTTTCTTTGGTAGTTTCTTTGGTCAGGTGCAGCAAGTGCCTATGACTTTAAAAACTACTTCGGCAACAGTGAACGTAAAAGAGTTACCCGATGCCGGAAAGCCAACAGATTTTGCCGGAGCAGTAGGAACTTACAAGTTTGAAACTTCGCTTTCTAACAAAGAAGCAAAAACAGACGAGCCGATTACTTACACGCTTAAAATTTCGGGAACAGGTAATTTGAAATTTGTAGATGCGCCAACGCTAACCTTTCCGGAAGAGTTTGAGGTGTATGACCCGAAGACAAAGGAAAACATAAGCAATGGTGCTGCGGGCATGAGCGGAACCAAACAGTATGATTACTTGCTTATTCCTCGTCAGCCGGGTGATTATACAATTCAAGCCAAAACGTTCTCTTGGTTTGAACCTGGCAGTGCAAAATACTTTACCGTTAAATCACCTGAATTTACGGTGAAAGTAACTGGTAAGCCATCGCAAAACGTAAATGCCAATGCCGCAACAGCGGGTGTAGCCAAAGAAGAGGTTTTACTGGTTGGTCAGGATATTAGGTATATAAAAACCAGCACTCCCGAATTCAAAAAAGGAAATTCATTTTTTGCCTCGGCAAGTTTTATGGCTATGTATTCGGCTCCGTTTTTATTGTTCTTAGGTTTAGTAGTGGCGAAGAGAAGAAACGAAGACCTTGCTGCAGATGTAATAGGAACCAAGAGAAGAAGAGCATTAAAGTTGGCAAAGAAGAGATTGAGCCTTGCCGCAAAACATTTGGCAAAAAGCGATAAGAAGAGTTTCTATGATGAAGTATCTCGCGCTACCTGGGGTTACTTAGGCGATAATCTGAACATAGATATGGCAGAGCTTTCGAAAGATAACGTGGAAGAAAAGCTACTGGCTAAGAATGCCAAGGCAGAAACTATTTCGAAGCTGAAAAACTTGCTGAACACTTGTGAGTTGGCGTTGTATTCACCAGTGGGTGAGGGCAGCGAAATGAAAACGAATTACGATGCTGCTATGAATTTGATGGCAGATTTAGAGGATGAAGTGAAATCATAAATTATAAAACTAGAGAATTCGGAAATTCGAAAATGAAAAGCGAATTAAAATTTATAGCGAATGGTTCACAGTTTACGAAAAACTGGCTGGCATTTATTTCCGAATTTTCGAGTTTCCGAATTTTTACATTGGCTTTGTCTATTTTCTTGTGTCTAACATCTAATGTCTTTGCGCAGTCTCCTTCCCAGTTTTACACTTCTGCCAACGCACATTACAAAAGTAATCAGTTTGAACTGGCCGCTGCGTGCTACGAGAAAGTTTTGATGCAGGGTTATCATACGCCCGAGGTTTATTACAATCTGGGTAATTGCTATTTTAAATTGAAGAACACCGGTAAAGCCGTTTTGAATTTTGAACGGGCGCACAAACTTGCACCGGAGGATGAAGACATCACCCATAACTTAAAATTGGCACAGCTTAAAGCGGTAGACAAACTTATTCCTGTTCCGCAGTTGGGTATTGTTACAAAGTGGAACAATCTGCTCACTTCTCAATCATCTAAAGGTTGGGGAATTTTTGCGCTGGTGTTTTTGTGGGCATCGTTGGTGGTGTTTGCTATCTATTATTTTCTATTCAAAAACAAGTTGCTTTTTGCTCTCTGTTCTTTGCTTTTTATTTTTTCCTTGGCTACGGTTTCACTGGCATTTAGACAAAGTAATGCAGAAGAAAATTCTGACACAGCAATTTTGCTGGTAGAAAATGTAAACGTAAAAAGCGCGCCCGATGCTAACGGAACGGACCTTTTCGCTATTCATGAAGGAATAAAATTTCAACTGCTTGACCATGTAGGCAGTTGGACTAAAATCCGGTTGGCTGATGGAAAAGTGGGATGGATTGAAAAAAATCTTTTCGAAAAAATCTGATTGTAGCCTTTCGTTTGGGCAAAACTTTTCATCTAAAAAGAGTTACTTTTTAGTTTCTTAATTTATTTTCAAGAAATATTTCCTCACCCTAAAACTTATAACTATGGGAATGATTAAAGAATTTAAAGAATTTGCCATGAAAGGCAACGTGGTTGATTTAGCTATCGGTGTTATCATTGGCGGAGCATTTGGCAAAATTGTTAGCTCTTTAATTGATGATGTAATTACACCGCTGTTGCTTAAGCCTGCGTTAGAAGCTGCACACCTTACCAAGTTAGAAGAGTTGACCATTTTCGGGTCAGTGAAGTATGGCAATTTTCTTTCAGCAACTATCAATTTTATAATTGTTGCGTTCGTTCTTTTTTTGATTATTAAAGGCATGAATGCGGCCAAGAAAAAGGAAGAAGCCGCACCGGCTGCACCTGCGGAGCCATCTTCTACTGATAAGTTGTTGATGGAGATAAGAGATTCGCTTAAAAAGTAGTTTCTGAGTATTAGAAAACAAAACAGCCCGGTTAATTTTCATTGGGCTGTTTTGTTTTGGGTTTGAGAGTTAAAAATGTTGAGCATAACGATTATGACCCATGAGAATACCGAAGCTAAAATTTAGTTATTGGATTCTGCCGCCTGTTTCATAGATGATAATGTATGTTTGATAGAAGTTGGCAAGGGACAGTGGGGGGGATAATTTGTTGTTTTGGGTTAGAGGATTAGAAATTCCGTTTATCTGTGAGTTCCAGATGCGCTACGCTAATATCTAAATATAGAGAACTTACTTCACCAACTCTCCCTGCAATCTTTTCATTTCCGTTTCTGCAACCTTAGCAGAATAACGTGCATTAACTAAACGTGTTTGTGCGTCTACAAAACTTATTTGCGCTTCGCGAAGTTCTATGGCGGTAGATTGAGCTAAACGAAAACGCTCAAATGCAATTTTTTGATTCTCGTCTGCCAGTAGAATGTTTTGTTCTTCTAAACTCAACTGCTCTTTAGCGTTTGTAAAATCTTTTAAGGCTTTGTAGTTGCTCAACTTAATTTGAAAGCGTGTTTTTTCCAGGTTAAACTGTGAACTAAGAATTTGAATAGAAGCAATTTTATTTTGACGAATAGTGTTCAACCCGTTGAAGAGTGGAATATTTACACTGAAACCAGCATTCAACCCGTAAGTTTGGTTGAAAAGTGAAAATCCGGCTGTACTGTTCGATCGGTTGTAGTTATAACCCAAGTTGCCGTTCACATTTGGAAGAAACTGTGAGAAGGCTTCTTTCTTTTCAAACTTGGCGACCTCTATATTTTTCATAGCCGTTTGCAGTTGAAAGTTTTTGTCTAAGTCTGCTGAAAGATTCGGGTCTGTGAACGGAATAGAATCAGTTACGCTAAAATCAGTTTCGATATTCTGTGCCAGTAAAGTATTCAAATCGCCTTTGCGTTGCTC
>CAMBIM010000274.1 GCA_945867505.1 Chitinophaga pinensis | reverse complement strand
CAGCAATACCACGATTTACTAAAGCATATAATTGATAAAGGCGTTTGGAAAGACGACCGCACCGGAACCGGAACCACCAGCGTGTTTGGTTATCAAATGCGGTTTAACTTAGAAGATGGGTTTCCGTTGCTCACCACCAAAAAGGTTTTTACGAAGGCCATCATTCACGAGTTGCTTTGGTTCCTGAAAGGGGAAACCAATATTCAATACCTGTGCAAAAATGGAGTGCGCATTTGGGACGACTGGCCATACGAAAAATACAAGAAGAGTGCAGCGTTTGGAGGTGAAGACATTAAAGCCTTTGCTCAAAAAATTGCGACCGATGACGCTTTTGCCAAACAATGGGGAGAGTTAGGGCCAGTTTACGGTTACCAATGGCGCAGTTGGCCTGCACCAAACGGACAAACCATTGACCAAATCAGTAACTTGATTACCCAGATAAAAAAGAACCCGCACTCGCGCAGGTTGATAGTGAGCGCGTGGAATGTGCCTTACATTGAAGATATGGCTTTGCCGCCTTGCCACACCATGTTTCAGTTTTATGTAAGCGAGGGCAAATTGAGCTGCCAGCTATATCAGCGCAGTGCCGATGTTTTTCTAGGCGTTCCTTTCAATATTGCTTCGTATGCGCTGCTTACCATGATGATTGCGCAGGTTTGCGGACTCGGCTTAGGCGATTTTGTTCATACGTTTGGCGATGTGCATTTGTATTCCAACCACGTAGAGCAGGCAAAACTTCAATTAAGCCGCGATTTGCGTGTACTTCCTAAAATGAATTTAAACACAGAAGTGAAGGATATCTTCGGTTTTAAATTCGAAGATTTTAACCTTACCGATTACAATCCGCACCCTGCTATTGCAGGGGAAGTGGCAGTGTAATCTGTCGACATTATCCCGCTATAACTGCCTGTTTTGCTTTTGTAATCACTTTGCTTCTTTCTTTCAACAGAATTTCTACATTTGCGCTCCCTTTTCAAAAAGGGTATGTTCATTGAATGCGGGCGTGGCGAAATTGGCAGACGCACTAGACTTAGGATCTAGCGCCTCACGGCATGTGGGTTCAAGTCCCTCCGCCCGCACAAACCGAAAAGTTGACGGTTAACAGTTCACGGTAAATACATAATCTGTATTGCTGTGAACTGCGAACCGTGAACACTAAATTATAAACAATCTCACATGACAGTTACAGAAGAAAAAGTTGACAGCCTGCTTTCGAAGGTGCGTGTAAATCTTAAGAAAGAAGACTACGAACCAAACGTAAAGAAGCAAATCCGCACGATTGCTAAACAGGTTTCGGTAAAAGGATTCCGCCCCGGCATGGTACCATTGGATATGGTGAAGAAGATGCATGGCAACAGCGTACTTGTTGAAGAGTTGAACAAAGTGCTGAACGATGAGGTTTACAAATACATTAACGATAACAAAATTGAAATCATCGCTTCGCCCATTCCGGCCAGCGGACAGAAACTGGATATTGATATCAACAGCTTAAAGGATATTGATTTTGCTTTTGAATTAGCTATTGCCCCTAACGTTGACCTTTCGTTTATTGAGAACGCTTCGTTTACCAAATACAGAATTAAGGCAGAAGAAAAAATGCTGAACGAAGAAGTAGACCGCATTCAAAAGCGTTTTGCTACTTACGAATATCCTGAAGTAGTAGGCGATACCGATGTGCTTACTTTCTCGGTAGAAGAGTTGAACGCTGACGGAACACCAAGAGAAGGCGGACAAAACACCGTAACTACTTTAACAGTTGATTTGTTGAAGGACGAAGTGAAGAGCAAGGTTCTTCCTTTAAAGAAACAAGGCAGCTTTGAATACAACGTGTTTGAATTGATGGATAGAGACCGCGAAGCAGTGGCGAAGAACATTCTGAACATGAATGACCTTAGCAAGCTTAGCGAAGTAGGAAGTTATTTCAAATTGACCCTGAATAACATCACCCGTTCGGTTCCTGCGGTTATTAACGAAGAATTTTTTGTAAAGGTTTATGGCGAAAACGGCCCTAAGACTGAAGAAGAAATGCGCGCTAACATCAAGAGCGATTTAGAAGCCTACTTTGACGGACAAACCGATAGCTTCCTGGTAAACGATATTTACAAGTTGATTCTTGAGAAGGCAAACTTCCCGCTTCCTGACGAGTTTTTAAAGCGTTGGATTGAAATAACCAATGAAAAACCGGTTACTGCTGAAGAAATTGAGAACGATTATCCTGGTTTTACCAAGTCGCTTCGTTGGAGTTTGGTTCAACGCAAAGTGGTTACTGACCAAAAAATTGAAATTACACAAGAAGAAGTTACCGGTAAAGTTCGTGCTAACCTTATTCAGCAATTGTATGGTTACGGTATGAAAAACATTGGTGAAGATTGGGTAGAGCAGTTTGTTCAAAAACAATTAGCCGATAAGAAAGTGGTTTCGCAAACCCGCGAACAATTGTTGGAAGATAACGTGTTGAACTACATTAAGAGCCAAGTGCAATTGACCGATAAGGAAACTACTTTGGATGAATTTAAAGCACTGGTAGAAAAGGTGAATGCGTAATTCACAACTGTCCTGAAAAATATAAATCGGCTTTCATCGTCAACATAAGACGCGAAAGCCGATTTTTTTTTCTCGAAAAACAAATTCATTATTACAACTGAAAATAAAGACAACATGAACATTAAAGAAGCACAGGATTTTAAGAACTATGCCGTAAAGCATCACGGCATCAGTAGTATGCATTTAGAAAACTATACCAAGAAAGTATATAGCGGCAATGCTCCGCAAAATTTAACGCGCACGGTAATTGAAGAAAGACAAATGCCTTTCCGCGAGGTGGATGTGTTTTCGCGCCTGATGATGGACCGGATTATTTTTCTGGGCACTCCTATTGATGATTATATAGCGGCTATTATACAGGCGCAGTTGTTATTCTTAGAAAGCAGCGATGCGCGCAGCGATGTGCAGATTTACATTCACAGCCCGGGCGGTGAGGTTTATTCGGGTATGGGTATATATGATACGATGCAGTATGTAAACATGGATGTGGCTACTATCTGCACCGGTATGGCTGCATCTATGGCAGCGGTATTGTTGTGTGCCGGTGAAAAAGGAAAACGCACGGCTTTGAAACATGCCCGCGTAATGATTCATCAACCGCTTGGAGGTATTGGCGGCAAGGCCAGCGAAATAGAAATTTCGATAAACGAAATCCGTAAGATTAAACAAGAACTCTATCAAATTATTTCTGAACACAGCGGCAAATCAATGGAAGAGGTAGCAAGAGACAGCGACCGCGATTACTGGATGCGCGCACAAGAAGCCAAAGAATATGGAATGATTGATGAGGTTTTAGTGCGCACTCCAAAGAAAGACTAAATAGCGTTTGATTTGCACAGATAGCAATCGGTGAAATCATCGGTTGCTGTATGTGAAATCATTATCGGATGTAAGAAAAATCGCCTTTTACATTTTAAGCCGTATAAACTACAAGCACCCTCTTGTAACTTGTACCTGTATACAGCTACCAATCGTATAACATTTGTATTTTTAGCCCTCATTTTAGTACGAGGCTG
>CAMBIM010000273.1 GCA_945867505.1 Chitinophaga pinensis | reverse complement strand
GTAAGGATTGTATTAATTGCATAGTAAAGGTTAACCACAACCACCATTATGACATTATTCAGAATAGCAAAGTAATAGGAAATGGTAAATGGAACATGGAGTTTGAAAGTGATGCAGGTTTTTATTTCCTGAGACTTGAAAATGGACCTTTATACATAATTGGAGAAAAGGACAGCATAATTGAATACATTGACAGAACAACAAAATAAATGGAGACTTAAAAAATTATGGTTTACATTGACAGCTTGGCGAACGCATAACAGCAGATTTGCAATAGGCGGGGTTTCGTTCTCCGCAGACAGTTTTGTGGTAGCCGAAAGTTTTGTGCTCCGCATCAACATTTGTGCTGAAAAGCCAGCCCATCGCAAATCTGCCAAACGTTAACATCAAACCCTCCTCACCATGCCAATGCCAACCAACATGAAGCATAAGTTTACTCGCCCCTCCGCAGAGCCTCTCGAAGAGGACCCTGCACGAGTGAAGCACAAACCGCAGAGTGCCGAGGCGGAAACTCTGCGGAGGTTAAAGTATTCTCAACAGCTAATCAAATCACATCTATGAAATTAATATGGCGTCAGCTGTTTATAATAGTCTTGCAACTTTCATTCTTAACCGTATTGGCGCAGACCAATACAAAAGGAAAACTATTATATGCTAACCCGCTTTTGGGCAAAGAAGATACTACAGGTTGGCGAATGGAAGGTGCAGGGCGTGTTGAGTTTTCAAACGGTTGGATGAAGATGTTCTCTCCTGATGAAAAAGGTCATCATGTATTATGGTGCCCGCAGGAATTTCCTGAGAATTTTATTGCCGAGTGGGAGGTTCAAAACCTGCATACGAAAGCGGGTTTGTGTATCGTATTTTTTGCGGCAACAGGGCTAAATGGAGAAGATATTTTTGCGGCATCGTTACCTAAACGAGACGGAACCTTTAAGGAATATACAAACGGGGCTATCAACAATTATCATATTTCCTATTATGCTAACAGCAAAGACCACCCCGGTAGAGAAACGGCCCATCTGCGCAAGAACAAGGGCTTTCGCCTGGTGCAGGAGATTGAACCGGGTATACCACTTCATTCAAAAGACATACATAAAATTCAATTGGTAAAGTTTGAAGGAAGGGTATTGCTTTATATTGATTCACGAAAAGTGATTGACTGGGTTGATGATGGCAGGCAATTCGGTAAGATTTTAAAAGGAGGCAGAATTGGTTTCCGTCAAATGAAATGGACACAATTCTTTTATCGAAATTTCAACGTTTGGGAATGTGCCGCACAGCCTGAGCATAAAGAATAGAAAAGTTCTTGAACGAGGCTTGCCTGTTAAAGTTGAAAACATACTTTCCATAAATTCTATTCATTATTGCTTCATGAATTCAAAAATATCTTTCCTGTTCTGTTTGCTACTGACCATGCTCAATAGTTGCATACCGGTTAGAAGTGTTTTTCTGGGAAACCCTGATGATAAAGACATGACCCGTTTTAAAGGCGCGGTTATTCGTTCGGGAAATGAGTGTTTTGAGTTTAAAAAGGGACTTATCCCTTCAAATGACGGATTTAAAATAAACGACTGGACCAGAGACATTCCATTTTTTTTGCCGCTCGATTCTTTTGCCCCTACCCATAAAGTAAGGAGCCTGGTTATTATCCAAAACGATACCATCAAGTATGAATACTATGGTAAAAAGTTCAACGAGCACAATCTTCATTCCTCCTATTCTATAGCTAAGTCTTTTACCTCTGCACTTATTGGCATAGCTATGGAAGAAGGCTTTATTAAAAGTGAGCAGGACGCAGTTATCAAATATATCCCCGAATTGGCGAAGTTGCCCGATGCCGATAAATTGACCATTGAACATTTGCTAAACCACACTTCGGGTATTAAGTATAACCTGGCCACCGATGCCACCATTTATTACGGACGTAATTCGCTCCGGGCGCTTAAACAAATCAGGTTCGAAACAAGGCCGGGTACCAAACAGCACTATCTGAATATTAATGTTGAACTATTGGGCTTAATTTTGAAAAGAGCTACCGGTATTGCTCCTTCCCATTATCTGGAAGACAAGATTTGGAAACCTATCCAAATGTGTTCGGATGGGGTGTGGAGTGTGGATGAAAAGAACCGGCTTGAAAAAAGTTTCTGCTGCCTGGGTGCAACCGCCCTGGACTATGCTAAATTCGGCAGGTTGTATCTTAATAAAGGCATGTGGAACGGCAACCGAATTATCAGTGAGGCCTGGTATAATAAATCTATAAGCAGAGACACCTCTAATGGCAGCAGTTTTAATTACAATTACTGCTGGCATATCGGGCTAAAGAAATATTGCGATTTCATGGCTATTGGGTTATACAAACAGCACATATACATCAATCCCGATAAAAATCTGCTCATTATTTTACTTAATGATAGAGAGAAAACCCTAAAAGCCGAGCGGGTAAGCTGGTGGGATATTTTCAGACAAATAGCCGACCAACTTTAAAAGAAACAGCTAACATCGCGAAATGAAATGCGAAGCGTATCATGAGTTCGGTTTTATAGTTAGCGAGTTACGAATAAATGGTGCAGCCTGTCCCGAACTTGTTTCGGGAGGATGTCATAAGCCTTAAGTTTCTCTTTCTTATTTTAGTTTAGTATTTGCGGACGGGAGGCGAGTTTTAATGCGCCACTTCATTAACCCTTGAAAAGTTTTTTTCTTTTATTCTCAAATAATGTCAACTTATTTTAGGACGAGACAGCGAGGAGTGCGCCTTTTCGGGTGGTCAAATACATCAGTAAAAAATAGGCAGAAAATTCAGAAAAGGAGTTGTGCCCGATAAGAGCGGCTGGTTTGTGCAAAAGGTTTCGTAACCCGGTAATTACATTTTCAGCTTCCGCATTTTAGGGGCAAACAAAAACGTACCGGCTACTACCAGCAGCGTCATGCAGCCGCCAAAAATTACAGATGGCACTGTGCCCATTAGTTTGGCGGCAAGCCCGCTTTCAAATGCTCCAATTTCGTTGCTCGATGAAATGAAGATTTGATTTACCGCGCTTACTCTTCCGCGCATATTATCGGGCGTAAGGGTTTGCAAAATAGTTTGGCGTATCACCACACTTACGTTATCAAACCCACCGGTTAAAAACAACATAAAAAACGAAAGCATAAAGCTGGTAGATAAGGCAAAGCCTATGGTGGCTAATCCGAAACCGGTTACGGCTATCAATAAATTTCTGCCCGCATTATGAGTTGGCGGATTATAGGCCAAGAAGAAGCCCATCACCACGCTTCCTAAAAATGGCGAGGCACGTAAAATGCCTAAGCCCTCGGGCCCTACGTGCAAAATATCGCTGGCAAAAACCGGTAGCAAGGCTACGGCTCCGCCAAACAATACCGCAAATAAATCGAGCGAAATAGCCGAGAGCATTTCCTGCTTATTAAACACAAAACGCAAACCTGCAGTAAGCGATTGATAAAGCGTTTCGGTTTTTTCTTTAAGCGGAGTTTCTTTTATAGGAATGCGAAGAAAAATAAAGAACGAAGCCACCAACAAAGCTACTGCCAAAGTAAAGGCAGTTTCTACATTG
>CAMBIM010000272.1 GCA_945867505.1 Chitinophaga pinensis | reverse complement strand
CTCTGCATACGATAATATACACGGCAGTGAACTTTGGAAGTTAGACAGCGCAATGGTTAGGTTTGTTGATGAAAGTGAAGATACTCCAATTCTTATTTATCCAAATCCTGCTACACAGCAAATATTTATTGAAACAAACAACTTACCGGTAACTGAAATTCGTATATATGATACTACCGGTAGTTTACTAGAAACGGTTTATGATTTACCAGTCACAAAAACTATAGATATAAGCCGCTTTGCTAGAGGTGTTTATATAGCGGAAGTGAAAACTCAGCATGGTGTGTCTGTTTGCAGGTGGATTAAAATTTAGTTGTAACATATTCGGCTTGTATTATAGCATTAACTCCCGCCAACCGCCATCCGTCAACCGGTAATTCACTCCCCCTTTGCCACCCACTCCTCCAACAACTTTTTAATAAGCTTCTTCTGCTCATCATTAGTCAGCGGCTCGCTCTTGATGGTTCGCATTTGTTTAATCAGTTCTTTTTCCTCACCGGTTAATATTAGTGAGAGGTCAACAATAAGGTTCGGGCTTTTAATCAGATCTACCGGTACACCGTAAAGTTCTGATGCCACTTTAAGGCATTCATCGGGCACATCGCGGTTATCGGTTTCGTAACGGTTGTACACCGGTTGGCATTTGCCCATTTTATCGGCTACAAATTTCTGCGGGTAATTCTTAATAACGCGCAGCAATCTAAGGTTTTCGCATACAGCCATAGGGTAATTATTTATGGTAGGTTAAGCAATGGGGTAAAGCCGTCAACTACTTTTTGCTAACTGCTTTAACGGGTGTTGCGGCAGCGGTTGGTGCTTTCCCTTTATGTTAAATGTAGACAATAGGTTTTTTACCGCAAAGGTTAGCAGGCAATAATTGGTGGTATATTTTATACCGCCATTTGGTATAAACTATACCGCCCAATCCTGCGCCCAACCTATGCCTGCTCCCTACTTTCACTTCCTCACAAATTATTCATTAACCAAACACAAAAATTAAACAAGATGAAAACAAAATTTTATGCGGTATTACGAGTTACCGCCCGCCAGACTATTAAGCTGGCTAACCTATGCAGCCGGGTAATTGAAAAGCTAACCAATAACTCTGCTGACTACACCACGCCCAACCCCACGATAGCGGCACTAACAACCGAAAACGACAAGCTGATAACCCTTAACGGGCAGGCGAAAGGCAATACGCAGAAAAAGGATGAGCGTGATGCGC
The DNA here is from genome assembly GCA_945867505.1 of Chitinophaga pinensis. Classification (GTDB taxonomy): domain Bacteria; phylum Bacteroidota; class Bacteroidia; order Chitinophagales; family LD1; genus Bog-950. The sequence continues at coordinate 2,356 of CAMBIM010000272.1, read as the reverse complement.
AGGCAGTAGTGGTTTATGAGATGCTGAAAGATGAACGGGATTATGTAAACGGCATTGCCAACGGCAATAAAGTGCTGGTAGATAAATCGGGCTTTGATGCCGACAAAACGCCAGAGGCGCATGGCATTCCGCCTGTTCCCGTTATTAAAAAGGTGACAGACGGTGCGGTGGCGCATAGTGGAAAAATTCAGTTGGTTAGCCCTTTGGTAGCAGGCGCGCGCTACAGTGTGCAAACGTATGTTCCTGAAACAAAACCAACGCCCATACCTCCCGTGCCTGCCGGAGGAGATGATGGGTTTGATATAGATGCCCTGCCTTGGGTAATGACTTTAGAAAGTTTGAACAGTAAAGAATTGTTGTTGACAGGGCTTAAGCGCGGAAAGGATATTTTAATACGGGTGCGTGCCGAAGACGGTTCTAAAAAAAGCGGTTGGAGCGACCCGTTTGTATTCCTTCCCCGCTAAATAAACATGCTTAACGGCATCGGCACCGCCCTTGGTCAACTATTGACCAAGGGCGGTTGGCTTTTAACCAGCCTTGGTCAGCAGCTTACCAAGGCTGGTCAGAAGTTTACAAAGACTGGTAAGCGGCTTACCAAGGCTTGTCACGCGCTTACCAAGCCTGGTCATGAATTTACCAAGGCTGGTTACGCGCTGACCAAGACTGGTTACGGTCTGACTAAGACTGGTAAGATGTTTACCAAGACTAGTCATGAATTTACCGAGGCTGGTAAATGGCTTACCAATGATGGTAAAACGCCAACAGCCGTTAGTTTTTGGCAAACTAACGGCTGTTTTTGATGAATTAAAGCTAAATCAATGCTGAATCATCAGCTTTTTGGAATACACCCCGCCATCTTTGCGGATAGTAGCGAAGTAAACACCATTGGCGAAGCCATCAATTATTAATTCATAATTATTAATTGATAATTGTGTAACAGCCAACTGCCGACCGGTAATATCAGTTAAAGTTAAAGTGCTGTTAAGCAAGTCTTCTGTAATTGCAATGTTTACACTGTTGCTGGCAGGGTTCGGGTAAATGCGGAATGTAGAATGCTGATTGCTGAACGTTTGAATGCCGGTATTGGTTGCAATGGTATTAGTGGTAGTATTGGTGACCACCGGTGCATTAAAATCGAAGTAGATGTATGCCGTGTTGTTAATGGTTGTGCCAATCGGCAGGTTATCCTTCAACTTTATTTTATACTGCACATACCCGTGGCTTAGCGGCTCGTTGGTGTTGCTATCGGGCAGATTAATATTCGGAAAGTTGAAACGCACCGCATTACCTTTAAGCTGCACCACCGGTTGGTGGCTATAAGCCAGCAACTGAAAAGTAGAAGCATCTACATCGGTATCCAGCGTATCGTCTACGTAAATATGAAAAGCTTGAGCAGTGCCAGTGTTTTGAAAGTGGATGGTGTAAGTCAGTTCTTTTTGAGCGGTATCAATATTAGCCGCAGGATAAACCTCTTTAATGTTAGGGTCGTAGGAACTGGTTACGGGAAAACAAAAACTGCCCATGTTGTTGGCTAAGTTATAATCACCGACCACGGAATTAATAATAGTAGTTACACAAACCGGTGCCCCCATAGGCGCAAACGTGTCTGTAAGTATAGTTATATAGAAGTATGGCGAAAGGAGGGTTCCGAAGTCAGCAATGTTCCAGACAAGAGTGTCACCATTTACTGAAGATGGTGTGGTGCCCGAGTTGGATGCGCCTGTAACAGTAAGCGGTCCGTTTACTATTATTGTAACCGTTCCGCTAATTCCATTAGCACAATGTGTTCCGAAGAAGTTAGCGCCATCGCCTGCAAAAATATCGAGGTTAGTATAGCGTGCCGGATGAGCTACCCCTACGGTGCTTCGTACTTCTAAATCGAAACCCGGTTTGCATACCAGCGCAAAATTGCGCGAGGAGTGGAGCGAGTCGCTAATGGTCAAGGTATCGTTGAGTATTCCGTAAACCGGACACAAAACAGTAAAGGGAGATCCGCTAGTATCAACAAGTAATTGGTAGTTGGTTAGTAAATCCGCATCGAATGAATAATAACCTTCCGAGCCAGTACTTACTTTTTGCAGTAAGTTGCCATTGCAGTAAGTTGCCATTGCAGTAAGTTGCCATTGCGGTAAATGCCAATTGAAACATTTTGCTGCGGGTACTCAACCGTATCAAAAGTGCAATTCGCATTGTCATCAAAAAAAACAGAACCGGTGATGTTCCATAGCACCGGACAGTTATTAGAGTTATAAGGGTCGCATAAGGGAATATTACTGATGGTATTTCCTACTAAGTCGCAATAACCTATGTGCCCGTAATTTGGTAAGCAATTAATACCGGTGTGGTTAATAACGAG
>CAMBIM010000271.1 GCA_945867505.1 Chitinophaga pinensis | reverse complement strand
GTGATTGTGGCACTTACTTTAGAAAACAGTTACAGCCGCAATATCGACAACATTGTTATTACCGATATGCTACCTGCAGGTTTTGAAATTGAAAATCCGCGCACTAAAGGAATACCGGGTATGGATTGGATTAAGAACGAAGCCGCTCCGCAGTATTTAGATGTACGCGATGACCGCGTGAATATGTTTGTGAGCGCAGGCACACAGTCGCAAACCTTCTACTATGCAGTGCGTGCTGTTTCGCCCGGCACATACATAATGGGACCCGTAATGGCAGATGCCATGTATAACGGAGAGTATCATTCTTATAATGGCGGTGGAGTTGTGAGAGTGGGAGTGAAGTGATTTAGCTGTAGAATGTGTTGGATGTGTATACAAAATACAAACGCCTACTATAATAATTGTAGTAGGCGTTTGTATTTGTAAATACTGGGTTTGTGAATCTTATCTGCCCGGCATTCCTTTAATCATGCGTCCGGCACTGCTCATTTTCTGCATGCTTTTCATCATGGTTTTCATTTGCTCAAATTGTTTGAGGAAGGCGTTTACTTCTTGTATGGTATTGCCACTTCCTTTAGCCAAACGAAGTTTGCGTGTGCCGTTTAGTAATTCAGGATTGCTTCTTTCTGCGGGAGTCATAGAGAGAATAATGGCTTCTACTTTCTTAAATGAATCATTGTTAATGTCCACATCTTTCAATTGTTTCCCTACACCGGGTAACATGCCCAACAAATCTTTCACGTTACCCATCTTTTTAATTTGCGCAAGTTGGGTGAGGAAGTCGTTAAAGTCAAATTGGTTTTTGCGAATTTTTGCTTCAAGTTCTTTCGCTTTCTTTTCATCGTATTGCTCCTGTGCTTTTTCAACGAACGAAACAATGTCGCCCATGCCCAAAATACGCGAAGCCATACGTTCAGGGAAGAATACATCAAGTGTATCAACTTTTTCTCCGGTAGAAACAAACTTAATAGGCTTACCTACGGTATAGGTAACGGTAAGAGCTGCACCCCCGCGAGTGTCGCCATCTAATTTAGTAAGAACAACTCCATCAAAATCTAAACGGTCGTTAAAGGCTTTGGCTGTGTTTACCGCATCTTGCCCAGTCATAGAATCTACAACAAATAAAATTTGGTCGGGCTTTGTTTTGGCTTTGATGGCAAAAATTTCTTTCATCATTTCTTCATCTACTGCTAAGCGGCCGGCAGTATCTATAATAACTAAATCTAAACCTAACGACTTTGCGTGTGCAATACCATTCAACGCAATATGCACAGGGTTTTTGTTCTCTTTTTCGCTGTAAACAGGAATGTCAATTTGCCCTCCCAATACTATCAACTGGTCAACCGCAGCCGGGCGATATACATCGGCTGCTACCATCAGCGGGCGTTTGAATTTCTTTGTTTTGAGCCAGTAAGCCAGTTTATGCGTGAAGGTGGTTTTACCTGAACCTTGCAAGCCTGCAATTAGAATTACAGCAGGGCTGCCTTTTAGGTTAAAGTCAGCTTCCTTACCGCCCATGAGTTGGGTCAGCTCATCGTGCATTACTTTAACCATTAACTGACCGGGCTGAACTGCGTTTAACACGTTTTCGCCCATTACCTTGTCCTTTACCTTGTCAGTAAATTCTTTGGCAATTTTATAGTTCACATCGGCATCTACCAAGGCTCTACGCACTTCTTTAATGGTATCTGCTACGTTGAGTTCGGTTAGCTTGCCTTGACCTTTTAGCGATTTAAATGCGCCTTCAATCCGTTCCGATAAATTTTCAAACATTTACAATAGTTTTTAAGGAGCGCAAATGTAAGAGAGATGCGGAAAGTTTAAAGGAATTAAAGAGAGATGATGAAGTGATTTTTTATTTTTTGCCTTTATCCAATAAAACAGACCATTGGCATTTAGTGCATTCAAACTTTTTTGTGTTTTTATTCTGAAACGACAAGTAATAGACTGATTTCTCCAACCAGTTCCTCTCTACTCGATTAAACTTATTATTTCCACATACAGGGCAAAAAAAGTCGAGCAGTCCTTTATCTTTATTTAAATACTTATTCATTAGTTGATTGAGTTCAAATTTCAAAAAAAGTAAATAGGCAAATTGGCTTATTGCAAAATACGATTGCCTATGCGCGAAAAGCTGTTCGCTGAAATGAGAAAACTACTAAATGAGAAAAGTGCGATACAGACGGTATCGCTTTAATGTATAATTATATACTCTAATAGCGTTTTGAGAGCTATGCGGTTTAAAAGCATAAATTTTTTGGGCTTCTATAACTAGAAGTGAAGATTGAAAAGAATCTATCGATAATATTTGAGGGAGTTTAACTTTAAAGGTGGCGTGCTGTTGCACATGTGACCTATGTGTCACTGGTATATGTGGCCTACTCTTTGACTGATACTGTGATAACGTTACTTTAAAAGTAGAAATATGCGCAATGTTAGGCGAGGCTATAAGTGTTTGAAAAAAAGCCATACGTAATACATACACTAGAACTAGTGCTGTAATTTTTATTTGCGATTTGGTTGCCTGTGTAAACAAGTTGAACGACTTTGAGCTACACCAAAAATATAAAATGTTGCAAATATTTTAATGAAATGTGTCTAATGTTAAACTAACATCAATTTGCTTGTATCAACTTTACTGTTTTTACAGTGCTGTTGTTTTGTAATAATTTTAATATATAGATGCCAGCGGGGAACGTTTGTGTTATGCGAATTGTTGAGTTATCTGCTTTTAAACTTTCCGTAAATACTGTTTGACCAAGTGCATTGGTTATTTCCACCATTGCATTATTACCTATTACATTATTTGTTTGAATAAACACTTCGTTGCTAAAGGGATTTGGGAAAGCGCGCAATGAAACATTGTTTGCATTTACCGCAGCAATGGCTGTTGCACTAGAATCTATAACCTGAAATAAATCTACGGCCGCTTCTACTAAATGTCCAGGATTAGTATCGGCTGTTTTAAACCGAACCTGCATGTTGGCAGTAGCAAACATGTAGTTGCTAACGCGTAAGTTTTTATACACCCATGCGCTTTGTGTAGAGTCGGCATCGGTCATATCAATTTGAGCAGAATCAACACCATCGTAAAGCCAAACCTGTAACGAATCGTTAGGTGGGGAGCCTTGTCCGCCATCGTTAAAGAACCAACGCTGGTAGCTAATATAAGGGTCGGTATAACCGGTCAAGTCGAAAACAGGAGAACTAAGAATGGTATAGCCGTTATCTAAATCATCATCACCTGCACCTCCACCAGTGTTACCAGTTACGTAGCAGTCAAATCCAAAATCTCCGGTAACATCATTATCAGTATTACAATCGTTTGTTCCGTTATAATCTGTTCCAATTGGTTCGCCTTTCACCCAAGTGCCTTTAGATGCAGTTGAGTTTACTGTCCAACCATAGTTGATAATAAAATCATCGTAGTAGCCGGTTTGTGTGGCAATAGTTACGGTATCATTAATGGTAGAAATGCTTTGTGAAACACGGGCGGTTATTCTCCCCCATTTGCCGCCATAGAAATTGTAGCCGCCTTGCACAAAATCGCAATAGCTGTATTGTCCGTTGTTATCGGTAGTTATTTCCTCA
>CAMBIM010000270.1 GCA_945867505.1 Chitinophaga pinensis | reverse complement strand
AGTATCGCCACTCATTTGAATGTTTTCGCCCCATAATATGGGGTTGTAAAACATACGGAAGGTGGAATCTTCGAACGAATAAAATATGCTGTCGCACACGCCCTGCATGTCTTTCATAAACATGCGCACCTTATGGTAAGCAAAAAAGTTGCGGATAGTATCGGTGGCAGATTTGCGCATACTCTTTAATGTATCGCTGCTTAAAAAGAGCGAGTCTTTATCCATCTTATATATCATCAATGGCTTTTGAGTGGCCATAATGTATTGCTGTTCGTCAATAAACTCCCCGTAATGTCCGCGTATTTCCACATCCATACTCGAATCAACCCAGGTGAAGTTGCCTACTGCTTTGCCAAACCCGCGAAACCTTTCATAATACAAACTATCACCCACCAAACGTTGCGGAGGATTAACCACAATGGTGTTTCTGCCAAACGAAGAAACATCGCGCTGACTATCATACCAACCGTTGTTGCAATAAATGCGGCTGTCTTTGTTTATTATCACCGTATTACCGTAGAAGTTAGATATTTTGGTCTCTACCTGATAGCCTAAGGTGTCTGAAGTCAGGTTGTAGTTCGGGTCAAGCATTACCACATCGCCATTAAAAAATACCTCATGCTCTTTGCTGTAGTAGTAACCGCGCTTGCTGGTAATTACGGTAGAATCTTTCAGCACCTTGCCACCGGTAAGGTAGTAGCTCATTTTGTTCTTTATATCGTAATACAGTTCTTCGGTATATAGAATCATTTTACCATCCGTCAGCTTCACATTATTGTTCAGCTTCGAAAATTTTTTGTTGCCATCATGGTGCAGCGTTTGCGAATACGCATCAATAGTATCCTGCTGAATATGGACATGCCCGTACGCATCCACCGAGTTGGTTTCCTTATCCAGTATGGCACTATCGCACCACATCAAAACCCCGTCTTGCTTTAGCTGAACATTGCCTACAAGGCGGGTGTATTTCTTGCCGTCTACCTCCTGCATTTTCAGGTAATCGGCATTTATAATTTCTACTTCTTTTTGTTCAGGTTGGTCTTGAGAAAAAGCAAAATTGGTAGTTAGCATTTGGCAGTTGGCAAGCAAGAACAAACGCAACAGATTACTGCTGGAAAAAGGTAAAAAGGAAAATGATTTAATCACCGCAACAGAAATGAAAGAAGGTAAAAACAAATAGTAAATATTACCCGAATAGCTATGTGATTTTGTATTTGTATTTATTGCCAACTGCAAATTGCCAATTGCCAATTATTTTCCACTCTCGTCATACTTCTTAGCTCTACGCTCTTCGGCTTTTTTAGCGCCAAGCACATTGATAGTAATGTAACGGTAAGGACGTTGTTTAATATCTTTCAGCAATACATTCAGATTGCCTACAGCCGTATCAACTTTGGTATAAAGTTCATCGCTCTTCACAATTTTGCCCAGCGTGCCTTTGCCTGCGTTTATATCTTTCAATACACCATTTACCTGACCTATAGTAGAATTCAAGTTCTCTACCATCTGTTTCAGGTTAGCTTGCTGCAAAGAATCGGTAACATTTTGCGCATTCTTCAAAATAGCGGTAATAGCACTATTGTTCTTTTCAATATTACCGGTTATGCTTTCCAAATTCTTAAGCGTAAGCTGAAGTGTAGATTGGTTCTGTGCCAGTATCACATTTATCTTGGCTATAGCTTCATTTACTCCGTTAAGCGTAGTGTAAATTCCTTTCGGGTTATTCTCGTCAAACAAATACTTAATACCACCTATAGTAGTATCCAGCGAAGGCAACATATGGCGCACATCTCCCATAATCGGGTCTATTTGCTCACCTAATTGTTCTGTCAGGTCTTTCTTAAAGAAGGTATTGATGGTGTCGCCATCTTCGTAAAAGGTAGAAGAGTTACCAAACACCAAACGCACTTTTTTGCTTCCTAAAAAATCGGTAGAAATAAGGGAAGCATACGTGCTGTCGGTTTTAGGAATTTGAACGCCTTTATCTAAATCAAGTTGCACTACAATATCACCGGTTACCGGGTTGCGCTCCATGTCACCCACTTTACCTACAGGAAAGCCGTTTACGTCCACCATGTTAGATTTATACAAACCATCTACACGTTTGTAAACCGCGTAGTAAACATTTTTGCGAACAAAAAGATTTGTGCCTTTTAAAAAGTAGAAACCGAGAATGAAAACAATTACAGTAACAGTAGAAAAAATACCAACCTTAGCCTGATTTGTCACAGCGTATAAATTTTATCAAAAATATGATTTAGAAGTAGAATACAAAATGAAGCGAACTGCCTCTTACTTGTCAAAGGCTTTCATTTGTTCACCGTTCATTCTGCTACCATCTTTAAAGCCTACTAGGTAGGCATCCGGATAGCCCGATGATTTAGCGGTGGCTAATAATTTCTTTACAGCAGTGTAGGAATTTACATTGCCTCCATAATAGCGCGTGTAGCCGTTAGATAAAGTTTCTGTAGAGATAGGAGTGAAGAGTTTCTCCGCTTTGTTGTATTCTGTTGCCTTTACATCGCCTTTAAGCGCAAACAATTGCACTTTAAAAGTAACTGCGTTTTCTGCTTTTACTTCCACCGCAACTGGTTTGGGTTCTGCTTTTTTCTCTACCACTACCGGTTTAGGCTCCGCTTTCTTTTCTACCACCGGCTTCGGTTCTTCCTTCTTTTCTACTACATCAGGTTTAGGCTCTTCCTTTTTCACTACCGGTTCTGATTTTTCAACAGGCTTGGTTTCAGTTTTAGTTTCAGCTACATGCTTAGGTTCTTCTTTCTTAACTACCGGTTCCGGCTTTTTAACGGGTTCGGCAACAGTAGCCACAGCCTTACCTCCACCATTCGCGTTTTCAATCGGCTTGCGAATATTTTTTCCTGATTTGGTAGTTACATAATCAGGATTTGGTGTAGTAGCAGCCTTTACTTTCTCCACTTCTTTTTTTACTTCCGGTGTTTCTGTTTTAGTTTCGGTTTTTACTACCGCAGCTTCGGCTTGCTCTGCCTTTTGGTCAGCAGCTATTTTTTCGCCCAAGCCACCTTCCATTTCTATTTTATAATCTTTAAACGCATTGAACAAACCTACAGCAATCTGGTCTTGCCCTTTTGCGCTTTTCAAAAACATTTCTTCTTCGGGGTTAGATATAAAACCAATTTCTGCCAGTAAACTTGGCATAGTGGTTTTGTATAGCACATAAAAGCCCGCTTGCTTTACACCCAGGCTTTTGCGTTTGGCAAAACTCTCTAATTGGTTTTCGGCCTTAGAAGCCAAGTCAATGCTTTGATCTAAAAAAGCATTTTGCTTCATGCTCATTACAATATGTCCTTCTGGCGAGTTAGGGTCAAACTCGTAATTTTTATCGCGGTCATCCTCCATTAAAATTACGGCATTTTCGCGCTTGGCCACTTCTAAGTTGGCTTCAGTGCGGTGCAACCCTAATACATACGAACTGGTTCCGTAAACTTCGGAATTGGTAGATGAATTGATGTGAACGGCAATAAATAAATCAGCTTTAGCTTTGTTGGCTATTTCGGCACGCTCGTGTAATTCAAGAAAAATATCGGTTTTGCGAGTGTAAATCACGTTTACATCCGAAAAGTTTTTAGAAATATAATCGCCCAG
>CAMBIM010000269.1 GCA_945867505.1 Chitinophaga pinensis | reverse complement strand
TATTATTTTTCGGGGAGTTGTCACCTCTACAAAAAGCGATGCCATCCCTTTGAGGGATGGCATCGCTAAATTTGCATTACCTTACTTATCTTCTTCTTAAAAAGATAGAAACATAATAAAGCAAAGTAGCCAACGAAGAAAGCGCGGCTACTACATATGTCATAGCTGCCCATTTTAAAGCGTCTTTTGCCATTTCGTGTTCTTGTGAAGAAGTGACTCCCGAAGTTTCTAGCCAAGCCAAAGCGCGGTTACTGGCATCAAACTCTACAGGTAAGGTAACAAACGAAAAGAATGTAGTGGCTGCGAAAAGGATAATACCGAACAATAATAAGTAAGGAAATACGGTGATGGTTAACACACCGGCTAACAATATCCATTGCATGTATTGCGATGCGAAACTTACAGCAGGAACCAATTTAGAGCGCATACCCAACCACATATAGGCGCGGGCATGTTGCACTGCGTGTCCGCACTCGTGCGCAGCAACGGCTGCATCAGCTACGCTTCTGCCTGCATAAACTTCAGGCGAAAGGTTGACAGTTTTTTCAATTGGGTTATAGTGGTCGGTTAGCTGTCCTTCTACCGATACAATCTTTACATCAGTAATATCGTTATCTGCCAGCATTTTGGCAGCTATTTGTGCGCCCGTCATATTGCCGCGAAAGGCAACTTCGGAATATTGTTTGAATTTGCTTTTAAGGCGCATGCTTACTAACCAACTAATAAGCATAAACACTCCTAAGATTACATAGATTCCCATCATTGTTTTTTGTTTTTGTTGTGCAAGGCTAATAACAATTTGCGTGCTATTGTGCTTTGCTAATACGTTTTGTCAAAGTTTAAGACGAAGTGGCAGGGGAAAGATTTTAGATTTCACAAGTGGGAAGTGAAATTAATGCTATTAAGGGCAATTGGTTTTGATTAAAATATGACAAAACCATGACAAAACTTAGTTGCATTCCTCATAAGGGGTGCATACATTGCTTTCGAATTCAGAAGGTAGTAGAAGTTCTTTTTTAACCTCAAAATTTATCTTTATGAAACGCACACTTTTATTCTTAACTCCATTTTTACTCTTTGCCTTTTTTGCAAACGCAACTACATCGCTCCGTGTTCAAAATCCTCATCAAACCTGGGTAAATTATCAGGGCAATATTGATACGGCAGTTCTCTCTATTAAACCCAAGGGTGCTTATTTTGAGTGCGGGCTTTACCTTACCTTTTCGGCTAAGCCATATAACACATCTAATAGCGATACGTTTGAAGTGCAAATGCCGTTTGATTTACCTGAAGGTTCTTTTGTTCACGATTCCTGGCTTTGGGTAGGCGACCAAATTGTGCAGGCAAAAATTGGCGACAGAGGCAGAGCGCAGGTTATTTACGAAGGAATTGTGCAGCGAAGACAAGACCCCTCTATATTATACAAGAACGGACCCACGCAATACGAGTTGCGCGTTTACCCCATGCCGGGCTCTGCAACGCGTAAGGTGAAAATTACCTACATGGTGCCTGCCAAGTGGGGCGTAAGCAAAGTAAGTTGCCCTATACCTATGAATATTCTTAAGGCATCTACATTGAGTCCATATTTTGAAATACTGTCATATACCGACAACGACTGGGCAAATCCTGCCGTTACCGAACTATCAGCTTTAAGTTTTCAGCCGGTAGTTGGCGAAGCGTTTACAAAGGCTGTTATTCCCAGCCTTTATATTGCTAACCTGAGCGAAATGAATTATACCCTTCAATCGCCCATGCAAGGCGGTATTTTTTCCGCGGTTTATGAAACGGGAAACAACGAAGGCTACTATCAGTTTGTCATGCTACCTTCGAAGGCCATGCTATTGAATGGTGGAAAGAAAACCGCGTTCCTTTTTGATGATGAAGGAAACAGCACTACCACTAATGCACAGGTATTATCTAAAACGCGTCAAATATTACTGGATAATTACCTGCCTACCGATTCATTTAATCTTTTCTTTTCTCAATTAGGAATTTATCAGTACAGCAATACCTGGGTGCCTTGCGATACCAACACAATTAATTTAGTGTTTAATTATTTGGCTACGCATAACCCATTTTCAAATTACAGTAATATGCCTTCGCTGCTGGCAGAAGGAATTAATTTTATTAAAGACCATAACGATGTAGGTCAACTGGTTTTGTTTTCTAATACCGACAACTACAACACACCGGGTAATTCCAACCAATTGCTAAATGATGTGCTAGCGCTAATGGGGCAAAACAAAATACCCATTCATGTTGTAGATTTTCAAGATCTAAACTTACAATACACCTGGTGGTCGGGTAATCAATATTATTATGGCGGAGAATACTTCTACACCAACCTTGCTGCCTTAACCGGTGGCAACTATGAAGGAATTCGACAGCTGTATAATTACTATAACATTACTTTCCGGACATTCTCCGAAACTACTGATGATTTGTTTGGTCAGATGCAGGGCCGCATTAACAGTTTTGATGCCCATGCAGATGTAGCCAATGGTTTTTGCTATGGCAATTATGGCAATGAAGAAAGCGGAGTGGTTTATGTAAACAAACCGTATATAAAAATAGGGCGCTATGCCGGTTCCCTACCCATAGGTGTGGAGGTGAGTGGTATATATAATGGTGTACCGCTTACTCAGATGTTTTCGCTGAACAATCATTTTAGTACCGATTCGTTTACCCGCAAAATGTGGATGGCTAAATTTATGGCAGACTTAGAAAGCGGCACAAACATTAACAACCAAATCAAGCAGGAGATAATCGATTCGAGTATTAACAGTCGTGTGCTTTCGCTTTATACTGCCTTTTTGGCGCTTGAACCCAGCGATACTACACAGGCCTGCAACAATTGTGAGGATGAAACTAATCCAGGAACCACCGGTGTGATAGAAGCAGAACAGGACCTGGTTATAAAAGCCTTCCCAAATCCATTTACTTCAGAAATTACCATACAAATTCATTTAGAAGAGGCAAAGGCTGAACTGAAAATTTATAACACCCTTGGTCAGTTGGTAAAAACATTTGAACTTAACAATGATATGGGAACCGACATTACAATTAACTGGAACGGCACTACGGATAGTGGCGATGAGCTTTCGGCAGGTATTTACCTTATAATACTTGAAACCAAAACCGGAAAGAAAACCATGCGGATTGTAAAGAATTAACCGGATGTATTATTCAAAAACAAGAGCCTGTCAAAAAGATTGACAGGCTCTTGTTTTTGGGGGGGGTAATCAACAAATTAATGTTTAGCCAGGAGCAAGCGCTTAGTTAAGCTTCTGCCGTTCAGGTTTAATTGCAATAAATAAACTCCGCTTTGGTTATTGCTTAAATCTAGCGTGGCGTGATTGTTCAAGCCTTCGTTTTTAGTTTGATAAACTATTCTTCCCAATTCGTCAAATACTTTCATATCGGCTCCAAAAAGCGATTTGCCTTCCAGATATAATTCGAATATGCCCGATGAAGGATTTGGAATAACACTCAGGCTTTCAGCAGGAATAAAATCAACCCGGCTAATTACCGTATCTTGTTTTTGCGGAATATTTATGCAACCGTTAATTATTCTTCCCTTTACCTCTTCATAGTCAGAATTTACTACAGCAATAACATTAGTAAGGCAAATTTGAGTAT
>CAMBIM010000268.1 GCA_945867505.1 Chitinophaga pinensis | reverse complement strand
ATCTTCCCCGCGCTCGCGCAATGGCGGAATATAAATAGGCACAGTAGAAAGACGGTAATACAAATCTTCGCGGAACTTGCCGGCACGCACTGCCTCCTGCAAGTTTACGTTGGTAGCAGCCACTAAACGCACATCGGTTTTAATTACCTTGCTGGAGCCCACGCGAATATACTCTCCACTCTCCAACACCCGTAGCAAACGTGCCTGCGTGCCAATAGGCAACTCTCCTATTTCATCAAGGAAAATAGTTCCACCGTTTACAGTTTCAAAGTAACCTTTGCGCGCATCGCTGGCACCGGTAAACGAACCTTTCTCGTGACCGAACAATTCAGAATCAATAGTTCCTTCCGGAATAGCCCCGCAGTTAACAGCAATAAAATTGTTGTGCTTGCGCGCACCAATCTGATGAATGATGTGCGAGAAAACTTCTTTACCAACTCCACTCTCTCCGGTAATTAAAACGGTAAGGTTAGTTGCCGCCACGCGCTCTGCAATACTGATAGCATGGTTAAGCGCAGGCGAGTTGCCTATAATACCGAAACGGTTTTTTATTGATTGAATTTCCATAAGCTATGCTACTACTTCTCCTATTAAAGTTCCCGATGTGCAACGGATCACCTTCACCGTTACATAATCTCCGGGTTTAAAATCCTGTCTGTCAAATACTATTACTTTATTCTGCGAGTTTCTGCCGTAAACATCTTCTTCATTACGAGCAGAAGTTCCTTCTACCAGCACTTCGAAAACTTTACCTACATCTTCTTTATTTCTTTCTAAAGAATGAATGCGATGCAGGTCAACTACCTCTTGTAATCTTCTTTTCTTTACTTCTTCCGGTACATCATCGGCATGCTTTTTAGCGGCTACAGTTCCGGGGCGCTCGTTATAAGCAAACATGTAAGCCATTTCATACTTCACCAGTTCCATCATGCTAAGGGTATCCTGATGTTCTTCTTCGGTTTCGCTGCAATAGCCGGTAATGATATCAGTAGAAATTGCCGCTTCGGGAACTATTCTGCGGATAGCTGCAATTCTATCTAAATACCATTCGCGCGTATAGGTGCGGTTCATCATTTCCAAAATGCGCGAGTTACCAGATTGAACAGGCAAGTGAATGTATTTGCAGATGTTCGGATACTTAGCCATCATGTGAAGCACATCATCGGTCATATCTTTAGGGTGCGAAGTAGAAAAACGCACGCGTAAGTCCGGTGCTACCTGCGCTACCATTTCCATCAACTCGGCAAAGTTGACTACATGTTCTTCGTATTTAGCATCTACTAATTTTTTGCCCACCAACTTAGGGTCGTGGCTAAAGCGGTAACTATCTACATTCTGACCGAGCAGCGTTACTTCACGATAACCCTTTTCATAAAGTTCTTTGGCTTCGGCAATTATGCTCACGTAATCACGGCTTCTTTCTCTTCCTCTTGTAAAGGGCACTACACAAAACGAACACATATTATCGCAACCGCGCATAATGCTGATAAAGGCGGTAATGCCGTTGGTGTTTAAACGAACCGGGTTTATTTCCGCATAAGTTTCTTCGCGGCTTAGTAAAACGTTTACTGCCTTCTGCCCCGTTTCGGCTTCTTCAATTAAAGAAGGTAAGGCGCGGTAAGCATCAGGCCCGGCAACAATGTCAACTATCTTTTCTTCTTCTAAAAATTTCTCTTTTAAGCGTTCTGCCATACAGCCAAGCACGGCTATCACCGCTCCTTTCTTTTTCTTTTTAACTGCCGAAAGGTGCATTAAGCGATGGCGAACCCGTTGTTCGGCATTGTCGCGAATAGCGCAGGTGTTGATGAGAATCAAATCGGCATCAAGGAACTGTTCAGTAGTATCGTAACCGGAGTTAGAGAGAATAGAAGCTACTACTTCGCTGTCGGCAAAATTCATTTGGCAGCCGTAGCTTTCTATATAAAACTTCTTGCCGTTACTCTTTACGGTAACGGGTCGCTCCAATGTTAGGGCTTCACCTTGACGGGTTTCGTCAATCACTTTTGGCTCGAGTTCAAACGCGGTTTCGTTATTGTATAATTCGGTCTTCATTTGGGAGGGCAAATATAGCTTTTTGGCGGACAGAATGGCAGGAAAGAATGCGGAATGTGGAGTGCGGAAACACTATCATTGAAGTAAGTAAGTTGTTTTCTTGCATTCAGTTATAATCAAAGTTTCGTAACGGGTTGAGCATCGACCTTGGTTTGGCGGATTGCATATTTCATTCACCGTATATGTTAAAGAGATAGTATCAGCTGGAAAACTATCAACTACAAGCGGAGTATTAATGTCAACAATACCATAGGAGCCATCTATCATCAAGATATAACTATGGTTGGTTGTAGTGCTGATATGTAACGAACCTTTGTTGTTATAGGGGCAAGTGGATTCTTTCTTACAACCACCCATCAAAAACACCAATAAAAAAAAGTAAACAAGGTTCTTCATTCGCCATTAAAGGTAAGCGAATGTTTTAAAGTTGCAAGAGAAAACTATCGGTAACTTTTTTTCTTTTTCTTGCTAGGGGTTGCATTTCCGTTTCCGTCTAACTTATCGGGGTTTTCGTAAAAATACTGTTCGTATATAACAGCCGCCACTACAATAAACAACAAAATTAAAATTAAAGCCATGTGTAGTAGATTAAACGTTAGATCAGGCGGTAAATGTATTCGCATTTGTTACATAAAAATTATTCTAATGTTATAGTTAATCAGACAGGTGTTAAAGATTAGTTTTAGGCTATTGCCTCCGTGGTTTCCACGGCATTGGTTTGGAAGTCCAGATTGCTCCCGTGGCTTCCACGGCAAGGGTTGGAAAGTCCCGATTGCTTCCGTGGTTTCCACGCTTTTAAAAAGAAAAATACCACCGTGTAGTGCGGTGGCATTGGTCAGGCTATTCTTTTTGCTTCTTATCCTTCTTCGGCTTTTTCTTCTTTATAAAAAGCTCTTCGGGTTTGTCAAATTCTTTACGGAACGAGAGTCCAATGCCGGTCCGGTTGGTATTACGGCTGTTGTAGTAATCGTAATTAGTGCGGTTAAAGGCTTTGGCGCTCCAGGTGCCATCGGGAGTAAGAGCATATTGTATTTGAAAATCGCCAGTGGGTATAACGGAACGCGAACTGGTTGGCGCTCCGGTAAGCGGGTCAACTGCGTTTGAGCCTCCAAAATCTATATTACCACCGGCATTAATAGTTAAGCGGTTGTTGAGCAGGCGTTGTTGTAAAGCGAGTTGAAGCTCCCTACGGGTATCGTAAGAACTGGTGGTGGTGTTAGTGGTATTCAATTGGTCGTATTGACGGTAGCCTAAGTTAATATCGAGGTTCTTGAGCACATCATTATCGGAGTAGCCGAACAAATTGCTCAAGTAATTATTCAACCGCGAAGAAAGAAACTCGCTTACTGTATTAGCGGCAGTAGCACCGGCATAGTTACCTTTAGAAAGCACATCACCGGTAGCACCGGCAGGTAAAAAGCGGTTCATAATCAGCAAGCCGAATACTTGTTTGTTTAGCTCTGCTTCGTTGGTTTTAAGCAAATTCAGTTTTTGATCCACATAACTTTTAATAGACGGGTCAAGCTCCTGCGCCTGTATGGTAAAGCCAATGGTTGGTTTTTCCAGCACACCGGTAAGGTTCAACATTAGCTTAATGGGTACACGGCTTTGCGCAGCGGTAGTTGCCTGATTTTGTGTAGTCCCA
>CAMBIM010000267.1 GCA_945867505.1 Chitinophaga pinensis | reverse complement strand
TGGGGTATGCCGCTTATCCCGATAACCTGGTAGCTAAGTTTATTGAAAAGAGTGCCGATAACGGAATCGACATCTTCCGCATCTTCGATTCACTGAATTGGGTGGAAGGGATGAAGATGAGTATCAAAACGGTTCGCGAAAAAACCAACTCTATTGCCGAAGCCTGCATCTGCTACACGGGCGATATTCAAAACCCCGAAAGGCAGAAGTTCAACCTGAATTACTATGTGGAATTAGCCAAACAATTGGAAGGGGAGGGAGCGCATATTCTCTGTATTAAAGATATGGCAGGCTTACTAAAACCCTATGCCGCGCAGGAGTTGATAACAGAGTTGAAGAAGAATATCTCTATTCCAATTCATTTGCATACGCATGACACATCTTCTTTGCAGTCAGCTACTTATCTAAAGGCTATTGAAGCAGGAGTAGATATGATTGATGTAGCCCTTTCCAGTATGAGTGGATTGACTTCACAGCCTAACTTCAACTCTATTGTGGCGATGATGAAAGGGCATGAACGCGAGAATCCCGTGGACATAAAGTCGCTGAACGGCTACTCTAATTACTTTGAAGTAGTGCGCGAGTATTACTATCCTTTCGAAAGCGAATTAAAGGCGGGAACGGCTGAAGTGTATGAGCACGAGATTCCGGGCGGGCAGTATTCTAATCTTTTGCCACAGGCGCGTTCGCTTGGTCTGGAAGATAAGTTTGAAACCATTAAGCACAACTACGAAGTAGTAAACCAACTGTTTGGCGATGTGGTAAAGGTTACGCCATCCAGCAAGGTGGTGGGCGACATGGCTCTGTTTATGACCTCCAATGGATTGACTCCTGAAGATGTGTTGGCAAAAGGCGATACTCTTTCTTTCCCCGATTCGGTTAAGCAATTGTTCCGTGGCGATTTAGGTCAGCCTTATGGTGGCTTTCCTAAAGAGCTACAGAAGATTATCTTGAAAGACGAAGCACCATATAGCGACAAGCCAAACAAGCATTTAGGCGCTACCGATTTCGACCGCGAGTTGGCGGCCTTCAGAACCAAGTATGACGATAAGCAGACTCTGGAAGATTTTCTCTCCATGAAAATGTATCCTAAAGTGTTTGACGAATACTATGCTTTCAAAAAGAACTTTGGCGATATTTGGATGCTGCCTACGCCTTCGTTCTTCTACCCCATGAAACCAAACGAGGAGATAATTGTAGGCATAGAGCCGGGCAAGAACCTGCTCATCCGCTTTATGTATATGAGCGAACCTAATGAGGATGGTATGCGCGATGTGTTCTTTAAAATAAACGGACAGACCCGCTCCGTTCAGGTGCGCGATAGAACTATTAAAGTGCAGAAGCTGGAACACTATAAGGTTTCAAGTCCAACAGAAATTGGTGCACCGTTACAAGGCAAACTCATTAAGGTTTATGTAAAAGAAGGCGAAACCGTAGCCAAGAACCAACCTTTGTTTGTGATTGAAGCTATGAAGATGGAGAGCACCATTACCGCACCCGTTGCCGGCACAGTTAAGAAAGTGCATTTAGCCGAAGGGGTGATGGTAGAGCAGGATGATTGTGTGGTAGGGTTTTAAAAGTCGACCCGTGCCAAGGTTCTAAACCGTAGCACGGGTAAAATGCCGGATACAATCCTCACTTTTTTCTAACTACGCGCCATGAACATTACCGCGCAGCAGATTATTGAATCTATTCCCACCCGCTTTCGTGCCGAAAAGGCCGAAAACTACTCGGCTGTATTTCAATTTGAAATTACCGGTGACGAAGCATTGCAATACACCGTAACCATTGCTAATGGCAAATGCGAATTGCAGCAAGGTCTGCACGGCAATGCTGATTGCACCATTAAAACAAAAGCCTCGGTTTATGTAGATTTAGAAGCCGGCAAGGCCAATCCGCAAATGGCGCTGATGATGGGCAAGATTAAAGTAAGCAACCTTGCCGCCATGATGCAGTTTGCCAAGTGCTTTAGAAAGTTTACGGCCACTGAAAATCGACCATTGACGATGGCGAATAGTCAATCGACAATGGTAAATCGTCCGGCAAAGCAAGGCCCTTTAACCGGTGTAAAGATTATCGATTTCACCCGTCTTCTTCCCGGTCCTCTCGCCACTATGTTCCTTGCCGATATGGGTGCCGATGTAATTAAGGTAGAAGACCCTGATAACCCTGATTACATCCGCAGTTTTGCCCCGCAGATAAACGGTATGAGTATGCTCTACCTTGCCCTGAATAGAAACAAGAGAAGTTTGGCGTTAAACACCTTAAGCAAAGAAGGCAAGCAGGTTATTTACGACTTGGTTAAAACTGCTGATGTGCTGGTTGAACAATATCGCCCCGGTGTAATGAAAGATATGGGTTTTGGTTACGAAGAACTTTCTAAGCTCAACCCAAAACTGATTTATGTTTCTATTACCGGTTATGGTCAAGTATCATCAAAGGCAATGGATGCCGGTCATGATTTGAACTACATTGCCATTGCCGGTGCGTTAGGTATTACCGGTTCGGCTAACGGGGATATTACCATACCGGGCTTTCAGTTAGCCGACATTGCCGGTGGAAGTTATATGGCTATGAATGCCGTAACCGCTGCCCTTTACCAGCGCGAACGCACCGGTAAAGGCGAATGGATAGATGTGGCTATGACCGATGCGGCAGTGCCATTTACTGCCCTGCAGTTTGCCGCCTATCAGGGCAGTAAGCAGGATATTCCCCGCGCGGGGTTTGAGTTGAGTGGAGCATTGGCTAATTACAATGTATATAAATGTAAAGATGGCAAGCACATTGCATTGGGTAGTTTAGAGCCGAAGTTCTGGAACCGGTTCTGCGCTAAGGTGGGCAGAACAGATTGGAACGATAAGTTCTTGCAACAGGGAGAAGAATTAGCAAAGCTGAAGTCAGAAGTAAAAGATTTGTTCTTAACCCGCTCTCGTGTGGAATGGTTGGAATACTTTAAAGGAGAAGATTTTTGTTTTTCTACCATCAACGATTTACCGGATATGGAGGAGGACGTTTACTTAAACGAACGCAATATGTTTGTAGAAAACGAACACGCGGCTGTGGGCAAATACAAAACCATTAATCAACCGCTTAAGTTTTTGCACGCTAAATTCGACAACAATTGGAGTGCTCCTGATTTAGGAGATGATTCGGTAAGCATTTTGCAAGAACTGAATTACAGCAACCAACAGATTGAAGAGTTTAAAACAAATAATATTGTAAAGGTTTAAGAAATGAGCAGCAATCAAATTTCCGAATTTCCGAATTTCCGAATTTTCAAATTCGCTATTCTCATATTTATATTCACTAATTCTATTGCATTTGCAGGCGATTTAGACAAAGCCTTCAAATATTTAAACACGGGTGATTATCCTAACGCTAAAAAGTATTTGGTAGAAGCATTGATAGACGAACCGGAGAATGCTGCGGTGAATTATGGTTTGGCAAAATATTTTTCTTCAAAAGATAATCCAGCTTATAAGCTGGATTCAGCAATGGTGTATGCCAATGCTGCAGCAAAGAAAATTCCTTTTAATGCCGATGATAAGCAAACTAAAAAGTTTCTTGCGCTTGGGGTGAGAGATTACACCATTCAAACCATTCAAAAGACCATCAACTTCGAAGCTTACTCTGCTGCAGAAATGGAGAACACGTTGGAATCATATCAGCATTATATTGATAACTATAACGACAAAGTATTTATAGATCAGGCTGTAAACT
>CAMBIM010000266.1 GCA_945867505.1 Chitinophaga pinensis | reverse complement strand
CCATAAACCACTTACCATAAAAACAATGGCTAAGTTGCGGTACGTACGAAAGTTACTACCACGATTGCCACCTAACGGTATGTATAGATAATCTTTAAACCACGTAGAAAGCGACATGTGCCATCTGCTCCAAAATTCGGTAACTGTTACCGCATGGTATGGTTGATTGAAATTTTTTATCAGGTTAAAACCCATCATGTGTGCAGCACCACGAGCTATATCTGTATATGCCGAAAAATCGCAGTATATCTGAAAGCAAAAGAAAAAGGTGGCTATTAAAATATTTAGCCCA
Source organism: Chitinophaga pinensis (assembly GCA_945867505.1). Classification (GTDB taxonomy): domain Bacteria; phylum Bacteroidota; class Bacteroidia; order Chitinophagales; family LD1; genus Bog-950. Next base: position 3,436 of record CAMBIM010000266.1, on the reverse strand, counting down.
CTAAAATCGCTTGGATGATTAAATACAGGATCTACATATAGACTAAGTCTATCAGCAATTACTACTTTTTGAAAAAAGCCCCATGTCATTAAAAAGAAAGCTGTGCGCATCCTTGTATAGTCAATGCTATATTTTTCTCTAAACTGATGTAATAAGTTTTGCGGTCGCTCAATGGGTCCGGCTACCAATTGAGGGTAAAACATAACATACAGACTATAAATACCCAAGTGTCGCTCAGCCGGTTGGCGACCAAAGTAAACTTCAATAGTATAACTCATTGCCTGAAAAGTATGGAAGGATAAGCCAATAGGCAAAATAATATTTAGGTAAGGAACAGGCGATGAGTGAATGCCAATATCTTGTAGTAAGGCATTTATATTATCCGTAAAAAAGTTGTAATACTTAAACACCGCAAGAACACCAACGTTGGCAACTATGCTAAGAAGCAGAAAGAGTTTTCGCCTTCTGCCTTCTGCATTTTCAATCATTATACCTGCTATGTAGTCAATAAATATAGTGAAAAAGAGAATGAGTATGTAAACAGGAATAAAAGACATGTAGAAAATACAACTTGCAATAAGCAAATGCAACCACCTCCATTTATAGGGTAACAAAAAATAGACGATTGTTACTAGTGGAAAAAAGAGAAGAAACTCAACAGAATTAAATAGCATGTAGAAAATTCAAATGTTTTGCAGCCTTTATATTTAATGCAATGAATAGCAAAATAATTTTTTACCTAATAATTTACTTTATGCATTAATAAAATACTTAGGAATGAAGGTTTTTTCTATCATTGGCAAACAAAAGGTTACCTGCTAATTCAACCATGACCATTCTTGGAATTTCCGCTTTCTACCACGACTCTGCTGCAGCTATTATTCAGGATGGGAGAATTATTGCCGCTGCGCAGGAAGAACGATTCACACGTATTAAGCATGATGAGTCATTTCCGATAAATGCAGTTCAATTCTGTTTGAAATATGCTGGCGCAAACATTAATGATATAGATGCTATTGCCTTTTACGATAAACCGCTTTTGAAATTTGAACGCTTGCTCGAAACCTATTATGGCTTTGCACCTAAGGGAGTTCAATCGTTCATAAAATCAATGCCGGTTTGGTTAAAGGAAAAGATGTTTTTAAAAAGAATCATGCATGAGGAGTTAGATAAGATTGAAGGCTACGATAAAAGCAAAGTGAAATTTCTTTTTCCTGAACATCATCTTTCACATGCCGCAAGTGCGTTTTATTCTTCGCCATATCAAGACGCAGCGATACTTACTATTGATGGAGTAGGAGAGTGGGCAACTGCTTCTATAGGTATTGGTAAAGGAAACTCTATTGAAATTTTGAAAGAGTTGCGTTTTCCGCATTCAGTAGGTTTGCTTTACTCTGCCTTCACCTACTTCCTTGGTTTTAAAGTAAACTCGGGTGAATACAAATTAATGGGGCTTGCTCCTTACGGCAATCCCGATTCGCCTAAGGTAGCAGAGTATATTAAAACCATAAAAAATGAATTGGTTGATGTAAAAGAAGATGGAAGTATTTGGTTGAATCAAGAATACTTCAGCTATGCTACCGGTTTACATATGGTATATGATGATAAGTGGGAGAAACTATTTGGTTTTAAAAAGAAAGAAGAGGAAGATGAATTGCAACAACACCATTGCGATTTGGGGTATGCTATTCAGCAGGTAACCGAGGAAATAGTTTTGCTAATGGCAACAGAAGCTAAGCGCTTAACTGGTGCCGACTATTTGTGCATGGCTGGTGGTGTGGCGTTGAATTGTGTGAGCAATGGCAAACTGCTTCGAACTAAATTGTTTAAAGATATTTTTATTCAACCCGCAGCTGGCGATGCCGGTGGTGCTTTAGGAGCAGCGCAGGCGGCATATTTCATTCACTTTAATGAAGAAAGAAAACCCTGTATTACACAAGACGAAATGCAAGGCGCATACCTTGGTCCGCAGTTTTCCGATTTAGATATTGAGCAGGATTTAAGAAAGTATAAAGCTGTGGCTAAGAAGTACGAGAATGAGAACCTCGATGAACTTTATGCGCAGGTAGCTAATTTAATAAATGAAGGAAACGTAGTGGGTTGGTTTCAAGGCAGAATGGAGTTTGGTCCGCGTGCCTTAGGCAACAGAACTATTTTAGGCGATGCAAGAAATCCTGAAATGCAGAAGAAGCTTAATTTGAAGATAAAATATCGTGAAGGTTTTCGTCCGTTTGCGCCTTCTGTAAAAGCCGAAGACTGTCAGGAATATTTTGATTTAGATACCGCTTCGCCTTACATGCTTATTGTTTCTCCGGTTAAAGAAAGCCGAAGAAGGACAATGCCTGCAAACTATAACAGTATGCAGTTAATGGAGCGTTTGTATGTGTTGCGCTCAGATTTGCCAGCAATTACACACATCGATTTTTCGGCACGCGTGCAAACTATTCATAAAGAAACCAACGAACGTTACTGGAAATTACTTGAAGCATTCAAACAAAAAACAGGTTACGGAGTTATGGTAAACACCAGTTTTAATGTGCGTGGCGAGCCACCTGTTTGCACTCCTGAAGATGCATACAAATGTTTTATGCGCACCGAAATGGACTATTTGGTTGTAGGAAATTATTTACTTAGCAAAACCGAACAACCGGAGTGGAAAGAAAAAGACGATTGGAGAAAAGAATTTAAATTAGATTAAAAGTTATAAGCCATGGAATTTTTAAAAGACATGTGGAATTTTTTAATGGAGCGCAAGAAATGGTGGCTTCTGCCAATGATAATTGTGTTGCTTCTTATTGGAGTTTTAGTTGTAATTGGTGGCGGCTCTGCTGTTGCTCCATTTGTTTATACGCTATTCTAAATGAAGGCACCTAAAGCAATCCGCGAAAAGGAATTAGAAACCATACTCACGCTTTGCGTGGCGTTAGTGGTTATATTCTTTGTTACCAAACAACAACACAATTATCTGTTAAAGATAGGAGTTGTGCTTGGTTTAATCGGTATGTTCTCCACCTTTCTTACCGCTAAAATTTCATGGGCGTGGTTGAAAGTAGGCGAGTTGATGGGCGCGGTAATGAGCAAGGTTATTCTTTCGGCTGTGTTCTTTCTTTTTCTTTTCCCCATCGCTATGCTTTCGCGAATGTTTAATGGCGGTAAAAATAGCTTACAACTAAAAAAGGGAAATGAGTCTTCCTACTACTTTACCCGCAACCATAAATACGAAGCAAGCGACTTGAAAAATGTTTGGTAGTTTTTCATTTTGAAAACGCCTTTTCATTTCGGTTAGCTTTAATTGCCGTTCATGGTATAATCTTTTAATTAATAGCATAGCTGAAACTCTTTGTCAGTCTGTGTTCTGATCCTTGAGTCGATTTCTTTATTTGGGATGGCATCAAATTCGTCTTAGTTTAGGCACACGATAAAATGAAACTATGAT
>CAMBIM010000265.1 GCA_945867505.1 Chitinophaga pinensis | reverse complement strand
ATGATACTACTAAGACAACCCTAATCTGTTATAGAGATTACGATGCTGATGAGAGTTTATTATCATTTAGAAATTTTCTTACACTCTCAACAACAGAAAATTTTTCTACTGAATTTTATGCAGATAATGGATTTTATATTTCTAATATATCAGTTATTGAATCTACACATTTTGATGGCAGTTGGAACTCTTCCAAAAATTACAACTATAGTCTTTCAAAAAATTTCTACTTAAATCTTGATTTAGAAGCGTCAAACTACTACCAAAAAAATGTTTTAGATAACGCCAATAAGGTAAGAATGGCAGATGTAATGAAAGCTATCAAAGCCAAATAATTACGACTGCTTATCAAAATTCGGATGTCGACATGTACCTCTTATATTCGAGATGCGCTACGCTAACATCTCGAAGAGCGATGGGCTTAAATGAAAAGGAAGTTTAGATTTGGCGAGAATAGTTGTTAGTGCCGCATTGCAGAGCCAATGCTAAAACACCAATAACGGCAGAACCATACAAACTGACGCGACACTATAATTTTTAAACAATTTAAAATTCAAAGACATGAGAAAACTTCTATTTCTAACCATCGGACTATTTGCACTTTCAGGTTGTGCGGTAGTTCAGATAATGTATACAGAGCAAAGTAGTAACAATTTAAAAGTCGAGAATAACAACTACGTTTACGAAAACGACACCCTAAAAATTACTTACAGCTTTTGGGCAGAGGATGGTGTTATGGCTTTCATTATTGAAAACAAACTCGATATTCCGCTTTACATTGACTGGAAAAAATCTGCCTTTATAAGTTCAAAGAACAAACTCAATTACTATTCAGAAAAAGAAATAACAAATACAAAAGGAGCGGATGCGTCCGCTCCTTTTGCTTATCGCAATGCTTACGACTGGTCTAAGTGGTATCCTATTACTCTTGGTATTTCTGAAAGCACTTCTGTAAAATATAAAGAGGAACGTATCACTTTCATTCCGCCTCATGCAGTTAGCGACAGAGCGAGTTACAATATCTATCCTAATCAATATATTATAATGGACAGCATTAAAAAAACGCAACTTGGCGACAGCAAAGTCAAAGGTAGGGTTACTACTTTTACTAAGGACAATGCAATCATCACGTTCAGGAACTTTCTCACTTACTCGACAAAAGAATCATTCGACTTAGAGAAGTATGTCAGCAACGAGTTCTATGTAAGAAAAGTTGTTCAGACAACGGACGGTTACGTTGACGGTATGCAAAGCTCACAAAGGTTTTACGTTAGGGTTGCTCAACAATAGACAAAGAACACATGGACATCAAGCAAAAACTTTTACTGTTTCTCTATCAGAACCGACATTCACACAGGCGAATTAAATTCAATGAAGTTTTTGTTGATTGTGAACTTCGACCATTTGATGTGAAACATTTGTTACTTGACTTACTCAACAATAAAATCATTGACCTTCACCCATATTATTTTGAACTTGGTAATAGTGAAGCGGGAGTTTTAAAGGACTTCCATAACTCTCACTTAGAGGGCAAGCTAACCCCTGTTGTAGGTGAGCAATACGTCAAGGACAACTATCTTTCAAAGAACGAGCCGGCACCAACAATTCAAGCAGACAATGTTGTTTACAATACTGGCACCATATCTTCTCCTGTTTCTCAATCGGACAATCAATCTTCATCTATACAAGCAACCAACAGCGAACCAACTACCATAGCGAGGTCATTTGCTAAACACATTCTTGCTCCGCTTTTGGTTGCGATTGCAGCAGGTTTAATAATTTGGTATTTGACAACGACCAATTCAAATAACAATTCGTCTTCACCGACAACTTCTAACACGATAACAACACAAAAACATGACAGCACTTTGAGAAAATGAAAATGGCGGCCGCTAACATCGGGCTAAATGACATGGCGCGGGAAGTCATAAGCGTTAAGTTTTCGCTGTCCAACATGTTCAGCAGGGCATGTAGAAGATACAGATAAAGAGGATTTTTTAAAAACCAACCCACTACAAAAGGGGCATTAAATACAACCACCCCCTGCCCCCGCCAGCGGGGGATAAGTGAGTCTTTAGCAATTTAACTACATATATAATTTGAAGGGCGGCTGTTTGTCCTCCGCTGGCGGAGGTGGTCGAAGACCGGAGGTGGTTGTATTTGGGCTGTTGGCTGTTTGCGTTAGGGATGGAACGGAAAGCCCGCAGCGGTTTCATGTGCTTCGACTTCGCTCAGCATGACATGAAACCGCGAGGACTTGCAGTGATAGCCCGACCCGCTGCTTTGAGCGGGTAACGCCCACGGTATTGCAGGTTTATTGCACTACCACCCGCTTGCAAATTCTGCCGGCTTGCGAGGTGAAGTTTACAAAGTATAAACCTTTGGAAAGTTCGGCAGTTGGCAAGGTGATAGTGTGATGCGTTGAATTATCTACATGCACGGTGCGCACGGTGCGGCCAGAAATATCGGTGAGTTCGATAATGCCATCGGACTCTTTGTTGATATCAATTTGAATATTGATAAGGTTGCTGGCAGGGTTAGGGAACACGAGCATGTTGGCAGTAGCCTGAACTTCTGAAATATCTGTATGCACCGGTTCGGTAGGGGCGGCTTTTGGGGTGTTAAACCCAAGTGAGTAACCTACGGTAAATTCGTAATGGATGTTAGCCCCAAACTCGCTGGTGAAATTTTTGATGACGGTGTTGTTCAGCTTGCGCAGGTTTATCTGCCCAGTGGTTTCGTACCAAGGGTCATTAGTGCTGGCATTAGGCGGTTGGTTAACAAAGAATTTTAAGCCATCGCCACAGCCCCAGTTGTTGCCATCATAATCATACATATCGAACACGTAACTGCCGGGTGTTAATTGCAGGGTATCTTTGTAAGTGGTGGCAGCGGCAAAAGTGGTTTTGTAACTGATGGTGTCGCCCGCTTCGTTTTGCACTAAGTACCAGTTTTCTTCGGGGCGGTTGTTGGTGCGGAAGTAGATAGTGAAAACAGAATCCATTTTCGGAGTCATGTCGAAGGCAGATTCCAGTTTGTTATTGAGGGTGTATTCATCGGGCACCTGGTTAGGCCATTTGGCTTCGGCATAAAATCTGCGGTCGTTGGTGTCTAAACCAAACCAATCGAAAGCGGGCAGGGTAATTATCTCCGATTCGAAAGGAGGAAGGTTGCCTTGCCATTCGTAATACCAATAGTTGCCGCCTTTAACCCAGTATTTAATTTCGGCATAGGTTAAAGGTTGCTTGCCGGTGTTCTTAATTTTGATTTTAGGCTGGGTGCAGATGGGGTTCCAGTGCAGATATGTTTTGTCGTTGTTAGGCGCAATAATTTCTTCCATCATTACATCGTTGTTTTTCTGCGCGGTGTAAGTAATCAGGTGGGCAGAAATTCCATAACCGGCAGCAGCTCCGCTTTGTATGGCGAAATCGTCAAAATCTAAGTCCACAGTTACGCTTTGTCCGGGGGTGATGAAGGGCGTAATGTCTATTTCATAAATAGGCACCCTTTCACCGGGGCACCAGTTGGCGCGGGCAAAAATCCAGGTGCCTCCTTGCGGGGCAATAGGGTTTACATCGCAATCCTGTTTCCATAAAATATGCTGATAAATTTCGCTGCCGTTTATTTTAATGTGGAAGTAGTGTGGGTCGAACTCGCCTTGTGAGCCGTGGCCGGTCATGTTCACGCTTACTTTGGCAGAAGTAACATTCGGGCTGATGCTGAATGTTTT
>CAMBIM010000264.1 GCA_945867505.1 Chitinophaga pinensis | reverse complement strand
TCTGCCGACTCTCGTCAGTTTTATAAAGAGATGAATATCGGCACAGCAAAACCAACCGAAGAACAACTGGCTGAAGTTCCGCATCATTTCATCAACAACATTTCTATACACAACAAAAGCTATAGCGCAGGCAAGTATGAGTTTGAAGTGCTGGAGTTTCTTGAAAAATACTTTCAGCAGAAAGAAGTAGCAGTTATGGTTGGCGGCTCCGGTCTTTTTATCAATGCCGTTTGCAGCGGTTTCGATAAATTTGAGAAAGAAGACGACAGTCAACTATGGGTTACGCGCAGATTTCTAAACGAAAAGAACTTGGAATGGCTACAAGCCGAAGTAGAACGGCTAGACCCTGAATACTTCGTTATAGTAGATAAGAAGAACCCCATGCGCCTCAAGCGCGCGCTTGAAATAATTTACACCACTGGTAAAAAGTATTCAGAACAACGCATTGGGAAAAAAACGGAACGTCCTTTCAACATTATTAAAATAGGCTTGAGTTTACCACGGGAGATCCTAAACGAGCGTATCAACCAACGGGTAGATGAAATGATGGAAGCCGGTTTACTCGAAGAAGTGAAACAACTCTACCTCCACAAAAAACTACATACACTCAATAGTGTTGGCTATACAGAACTCTTCGATTTTATTGAAGACAAAATCACCTTAGAAGATGCTGTTGCACTCATCAAACAAAACACCCGCAACTACGCCAAGCGCCAAATGACATGGTTCAAAAAAGATGACGGCATTAAATGGTTTCAACCAGAGCAGAAAGAAGAAATCATGAATTATATTGGCTTGCAATTAAACAAGTGAAAGCCGCGCTCTCCAAATATCTCTCCATCCCTCGCGTAATCATCAACCTGATGATGGCAGATGTATTTCTGCAGCTTATCAACTCAGCATTTACCATGTTGCTGAATTACCTGATGCTCGACCACGGTTTCAAAGATTTTGAAATTGCGAGCATGATTGGCAACCGGTATCTAACTGTGCTGCTTTGTTCAGTTCCACTCGCACTCTTAGTAAAAGGTAAACGACTAAAACCCTTCATGATGGCTGGAGCTATGTCCTCCCCCATCGTTGCTTTGCTTTTAATCTTTGGTATACATACACACAACACCGAACTCATCCGCATCCTTATGTCATTGTGGGGAATTACTTTTTCGTTGCTGCAAATTCTCGTCATGCCTTATATTCTCCTCAACGGGAGCAAGGAACATGAGACCGAAAGCATTGCGCTGTTCTTCAGTGCCGGAAACTTCACCACAATTTTTGTAGGTATGTTAGGTTTCTTTCTTCCCTTCATCAGCAGTTTCTTTACTACAGAAGTATTACTTGTTTTCTATTCAACACTCGGCTTACTCGGAATTTATTTTGTGCAGCAACTTCCCGAACGCGAAAATATTGGAACCAAAATTCCTATTGCGAACATTCATTCCGATTATGATTGGAGCATTATTGTGAAGGCCGTTGTTCCTTCCTTCCTTATTGCGCTTGGTGCGGGGTTTACCATACCGGTTATCAATCTTTTCTTTCATGATGTGCACGGCATGGAAGCACCGGCTTTCTCTATTATGAATTCCATAGCATTTACTCTGGTAGTTATGACTGCATTGGCTATACCGGAAATAAAAAGACGCTTCGGCTATCAGATAGCCATTACCTTAATGCAATCGCTGGCCATCGTTTTTCTTTTCATAATGGCAACCACCGAGTGGTATAACAATACCGGTTACGGACTGATCATTGCGGCCGTAACTTTTACTCTGCGCCAACCGCTAATGAACATGGCCGGACCGCTAACCAGCGAACTCACCCTTAACTATGTAGGCGAACGCAACCGCGAAATGATGTCCGCCATCAACGCATCTATATGGAGCGGTTGCTGGTTTGTAAGCGCAAAAATATTTTCCGTTCTGCGCGAGGCCGATGTAAACTACAGCAATATTATTTTCATAACCGTTGCACTTTATATTATCGGGGTCGTATGGTATTACGGCTTAATAAAAGCACACGAAAAGAGGTTGATGAATTAACATGTATTCAATCCGTCAATCCGTAATTCTGTAAATCTCTAATCCGCTTCAACTTTCAAATTCCGCATTTCAAATTCCACTTACCTCACTTGAATAGATTGAGGCTGCAAATATTTCGGCATATCATACAACCAGTGTAACGTTGTAGTATTAATTCACCAAAAACTTATTGCCATGTTAGTTCTTGTTTCTTTCTTGGGTATTGTTAGCTGGACGCTTACCGAATATCTTCTTCACCGTTATCTGGGGCACGTTCACAAAGGCAAAAACTTTTTTAAGGCAGAGCATTTACAGCATCATGCCAAGGCCAACTACTTTGCTCCTGCTTACAAAAAAGCAATTGTAGCGCTGGTAGTGTCTTTTGCTATGGTGGCAGCAATAAGCCTGTTTACAACAATACATACAGCAATAGCATTTGTGTTGGGTTATTTAATGATGTATACGCTGTATGAAGCCACACATGCGCGCTTTCACTGCAAGGAACCAATTGCAAAACCGTTTATCATTTTAAGAAAACATCATTTCTATCATCACTTCCATAACCCTAAAACAAATCATGGAGTTACCACCCGGTTTTGGGATAGAGTTTTTGGCACGTTTAAAAGAGTAGAGCAAGTAAACGTTCCTAAGACAATGAGCATGCAATGGCTTTTAGAAGACAATCATATTAAAGAAGTGTACGCTCCGCATTTCCGAATGTCACTCCAAACCCCTAAAGGGGCTTAATACGACCCCTAAATCCCCTGAAGGGGACTTGAAATACAAACAGCCAAAGAAGTTCTTCGGCTGTTTGTATATTGTATTGGCTGCTAAGCCCCCTTGAGGGGGTGGGGGTGATGCTACTCTTGTAGCACCATCTTCACACTCTTATTCTTCAGCTTCTGCCCTTTTACCTTATCCAACACGGCTGAAACCTTATTGCGCTTTACAGCTACATAAGCAATGTAATCCTGCACCTCAATCAGTCCGAGTTCCTCTTTCAGCAATCCGCCTTTCTGTATCAGGAAACCAACTATGTCAATCTTGTTCACTTTATCCTTCTTACCGGCAGAGATATAAATAGTCGCCCAGTCGCTTGGCGCGGGGAAAGTATATTTCGTTGGCAGCTCCATCTCCGGTGCCGCATCTTTTATAAAAGGCGGGATGTATTCTTCTTCACTCAAAATTAAATACGCAGTGCCCTCCGCGTGCATACGCGCGGTGCGACCGTTGCGGTGCGTGTAAGTTTCTAAAGTGTTCGGCAACTGATAATGAATAACGTGTCGGATAGCAGGAATATCCAAACCCCGCGAAGCAAGGTCGGTGGTAATCAATATCTGGTTACTGCCGTTGCGGAACTTCACCAACGCCAACTGGCGTTCGTCCTGTTCCAGCTTGCCATGATACACATCATGAATAACCCCACTGTTGTGCAGCAACAAACTAATGCGGTCCACCGCATCGCGATGATTGCAAAACACCAGCGTGGTTTCGTTGCCTATCTTTGCCAGCAACGCCATCAGCGCTTTCAGCTTATCATTTTCCTCTGCGCGCACGGTTCTTAATGCCAAGTGCGGAGCCACATAACCTTTCAAAAAATTAATTTCCTCCGGTTGCACCAAACCGGCAAACGCAGGAATCTCCACGCCCCTCGTAGCCGAAGTTAGTATGCGCTTGTTCAGGTTCGGCAGGTGGCGGATAATAAACTCCATCTCTTTCTGAAA
>CAMBIM010000263.1 GCA_945867505.1 Chitinophaga pinensis | reverse complement strand
TTGGATTGCCCTTGTCATCCTCATCCATCCAGCTCAAATTCACCTTTGCATTTACTTCCATCAGCGCGGTATCCATTTCGTTCGCCACCATAAATTGCATAGCCGTAATATCTTTATAGGGGGCAATCAAAATGTTTTTACTGTACTTAATACGAGGAACAGCTTTAGAAAAGCGCCCATAAAGTGTACCTGTGGCTAAGGCAAAGGTCATCAATCCTATAAAGGCCTCCATGGTCGCCACCAGGTTGGCTAATTTCCCGACCGGATGAATTCCTCCGTAGCCAACTGTTGTAAAAGATTGCGCGGAAAAGAAAAAACAATATAACCATTGCGTAAATGCATCGTTTCCCCGCATACCGCTTAACTGGTCAATACCAATAAAATAATAGGTGGAGGCAAATAGCACGTTCATTATACCGTAAAATCCAAAAACCACTAACCAATAGTGCGCCCACGAGGTGGTAATAACCCAATAAAAGGGATTAAAATTTCCGAATACCCGTCCGGTTATTCGCTCCATATTATAGCTACCATCCGGATTAACGGTTCTCTGTCTTCCGGTTTGCCCGCTGCGGTCAAGCCCAATATCTTCACCGACTTTCATACGGTCAATGGCGTTTCTTATTTTGCTCATACAAAAAATTTCTTGCCACGAATTACACCAATTATTTTTAGTTGGTTGTTATCATTCGTGTAAATTAGTGTAATTCGTGGCCTGATTTAAAAATGAAAACAGAATACAAAATAGCGGAGGTTGTAAAAGCAGTTAGCGGTAAACTGTTATCGAAGAACAAGAAAGAGACTTCTATTAACGAGTTGCTACTTGATTCACGTAAGTTGATTCATCCTGCACAAACTTTGTTTTTTGCCCTGGGCGGACAGAAGTTAGACGGACACAATTACATTGAAGAATTATATAAAAAGGGAGTTCGCAATTTTGTTGTAACCAAAGAACAGAACACAGAAGTTTATCCTGATGCCAATTTTGTAGTAGTGAAGGATACAATTGCCGCTTTGCAAAAACTGGCAGGCAATCATCGCAACAAGTTCAGCTTACCGGTTATCGGCATTACAGGCAGCAACGGAAAGACCATTGTAAAAGAATGGCTCTACCAGCTGCTGCATGAAGATTACAACATTGTCCGCAACCCGAAGAGCTATAACTCGCAGGTGGGAGTTCCCCTTTCGCTATGGTTAATCAACAACGAAAACACACTTGGTATTTTCGAAGCCGGAATTTCGGAGCCGGACGAAATGCAGAAGCTCGAAAAAATTATTCGTCCAACTATTGGTGTGTTGACTAATGTTGGAGAAGCACACAGCGAAGGCTTTCTGAACATAAAACACAAAACAAAAGAGAAGCTCACGCTTTTCGGCAAATGCGATGTGTTGATTTACAGTAAAGATTATCGCGATATTAATCAGAGTTTAGGAGAGATAAATTCTTTTCGCGATGAACCGGTGAAGGTAATGAGCTGGAGCATGAGTGGCGATGCCGATGTGCAGGTTACGAGTGTAATGCAAAAAGATAGCCGCTCGTTTATTCATTGCGTTTATCAAAACAAAGAATTGGATTTTGACATTCCGTTTGCTGATAAAGCGAGTGTTGAAAATGCGATTCATTGCGCGTGCGTAATGTTGTATTTGGGAAAAGATTTTTCGGTGATACGCGAACGCATGAAGCACCTAACCGGTATTCAGATGCGTTTAGAAATGCGTGATGCAATTAATAACAGCTCACTAATTAACGACACATACAATTCGGATATAGGTTCACTGAAAATCGCGATTGATTTCTTGAAACAACAAAACCAGCATCCGAAGAAGACAGTTATTCTATCCGATATTTTGCAAAGCGGAAGAGGGGAGATTGACCTGTATACAGAAGTAGCGGCATTGTTAGAAGAAAGTAAAGTGAACCGGTTAATAGGAATAGGCACTTCGCTTAACCGGCAGAAAAAACTCTTCGAAAAAAACGAATCGCTGCTGGTTGAAACGTATGAAAGCACTGATGATTTTTTGAAGCAGTTGGATTCTTCGTCCTTTAACAACGAAGTTATTTTGCTGAAAGGCGCGCGCAAGTTTCGTTTTGAAGTGATTGGAAAGTTTCTGGAAAAGAAAGCGCACGAAACAGTTTTGGAAATAAACCTGAATGCTCTTACGCATAATTTGAAAGTATATCAGTCGCTGCTAAAACCCGAAACAAAAATTATGGCCATGGTAAAAGCTTTCAGCTACGGAAGTGGGAGCTTTGAAATTGCAAATGTGTTGCAATTCGCAAGGGTTGATTATCTGGCAGTGGCATATGCCGATGAGGGAGTGGAGTTGCGCAAAAACGGAATTACACTTCCTATAATGGTAATGAACCCTGAGCAGCGGAGTTTTGAAACCATGATTCATTACAATCTTGAACCGGAAATTTATTCATTGAGTTTGCTCGATAGGTTTTCAGAAGTGCTTGCGCTCTTGCGAAATGGTGATGACAGTAAATACAAAATTCATATCGAGCTTGAAACCGGAATGAACCGCTTGGGTTTCACCAAAGATGAAATTGCGGAACTAATCGAACGGATAAAATCTAATCATCACTTGGAAATTGCTTCTGTGTTTTCGCATTTAGCGGCAAGTGAAGACAAAGCCTATGATGATTTTACGAAAGAGCAAATCAAGAATTTTGAAGCTATGAGCAAAATCGTTTGTGATGAATTCGATTACAAAATTCTTCGGCACATATTAAACAGTAACGGTATTACGCGCCATTCCAAATCGCAATTCGATATGGTTCGCCTCGGCATTGGTTTATATGGTATTGATTCATCGCTCAAGGTAGAAGGAAAGCTGATGAATGTTTCTACACTTAAAACAACCATCTCACAAATCAAACACGTAAAAAAAGGCGATACTGTAGGCTATGGTAGAGTAGGAAAGGTTTCGAAAGATAAAACCATTGCAACGGTTGGTATTGGTTATGCCGATGGATTGAGCCGCAAACTCTCGAACAAAGTTGGACGAATGTTAGTGAATGGAAAGCTTGTTCCTGTTATAGGCAATGTGTGTATGGATATGACTATGCTTGACCTAACCGGTGCGGATGCAAAGGAAGGCGATGAAGTAATTGTATTTGGCGTAAACCCAACGGTGGAAGAAGTGGCGGAGGCGGCAGAAACAATTGCTTACGAAATGCTCACCGGTATTTCGGCTCGCGTTAAGCGTGTTTACTTTCAAGAGTAGAACTAGTCTTCAATCCTCAATTTTAAATTCACCAGCTCAATTCTCTTATCAGATGCTTTTAAGACTTTGATGTGAAAACCATTGAGGTCAATGGCTGTTCCGGCTTCAGGTATATCTTCAAATCCGCTGATGATGTAACCGGAGAGCGTGGTATATTCTCCTTCAGGAATACTCAAATTATATTCTTGATTCAGGTAATCCACTTCTAATCTTCCTGATAAAACAAATTCTGTTTCAGAAACTTTTTTCTCGGCTAAGTCTTCATCATCGTGCTCATCGGCTATCTCGCCAAAAATTTGTTCCATCAAATCTTCCAGTGTGATAATACCTGCTGTGCCACCGTATTCATCAACTACCCACGCCACATTTTTTTTATCGCGTATAAACTGCAACATCAAATCGCGCGCGGTCATAGTTTCAGGAACTGCCTGTATGGGCCGCACTAACAGCTTAAGGTTTTTTTCTGCTTTTAGCAAATCGAAGTGATGCACGTAGCCCAAAACCTTATCAATTACATCATCGTAAATAATAATGCGCGATAAC
>CAMBIM010000262.1 GCA_945867505.1 Chitinophaga pinensis | reverse complement strand
CATCAACTGTTTTGATGTTCCGCAGATAGTCCACTACTTTATCTCTGGTGCGCGGGTCGTCATTTACCAAATCAGCCACTTTCAAAATCTTGCCGTCTTTGTGGCGTTTGAGAAAAATTATTCCTGTGGCGGGGTCAACTTTTTTTACCTCGCCAATGCTGTCTAAGATGGTGTCAACTTCTTTGTGCTTGTCTTTGGTTGATTCGCCAGAGTTGACATTTGGAATGTGGAGGATTGTTTTTTTATCGGTGTCTAAAATTTCCATGATGGCAGAAGTGTATCTACCTTGATAAAAATGGTAGCCAATGCCCAACGATTTAAGATAGGTGTAACCGTTTAGTTGTTCATAATAGTTGTAAGTAACGCTGGTGAATTTGGCTTCATCTTCGGGGCGAAGCACCGGCACACTATCGCCTCTAAAATAAGAGCCAGTCATGGCGATTATGTGGGCGTTTGATTTTTCCATGATGCTACGCAGCAACTCACCTAAACGGCTATCTCCATCGGCTGAAACGTGGTGAAATTCATCAATGGCTAAAAGTGTGTTGTTGAATTTTGATTCGTCTAATTCCTGAAATGCAAAGCGAAGCGTTGCATGGGTGCAGATGAGAATTTTCTCATCATTATCGAGGAAGTTTTTGAATGCCTGCACTTTGCTTTTACTACCGTCAGAGCCGGGTGTGCAAAGATTGTATTCGTCTTTAGGTTCCCAATTAGCGAAAAAGCCGAAGGCTTTGAGATTGGTTTTTGCAAATGAACCTCCGATTGATTTTTCAGGAACGGCAACAATTACTTTTTTGATTCCCTGATTCACCAATTTATCCAAGGCAATAAACATGAGGGCGCGTGATTTACCTGAAGCGGGAGGGGCTTTAAGCAAAATGTATTGAGCATCGCGCACGGTATATGCTTTCTGTTGCATTTCGCGCATACCCAAAGTGTCGATTCTTGAGCTTTGCCCTGTTTGGGCATAGGTAACGTGGACTAAATCAGGCATGGGCTTTCTTTTTCTTTTTTGGTTTAGGTGCTACTTCAAACAAAGTTCCTTTTGACTTTTCAGACTCTATCATTTGCTCATAAAGATTGAACAAATATTCTAATCGTTCCTCATCGGACAGGAAAGGTTTACTTCGATAGCAGCGCTCAATTGCAATGTCTAATTCGTGATGTGCTTCTCTTAAACCTTGGGGCATTTTATCTGGGTCATATAGTTGGGCAATTGTTTTTTCTGAGTTGCGTTCTCTTTCCTCTAACAAGCGAAATACTGCGAGATTTATTGATTGCTTTTGATATGCACTTATTTCAGGGAATGGAAAAGTATTATAGCATAAAGCGGAGAGGTAGCGAAGCCTATTTTCTAACCTGCCTGCTGTAATTTTTACCCAAACCATGTGCATCTTAGAACTTATCACCCCAAAAACATAGGTTTCGCAATCATAAATTGCAGCAGCGGAACTAATAATTATATAGTCTTTAGGCAGGAAGCCCATTGGTATATATTCCCGTCTCTCCGAAGAATGAATAGGAATAACGATTTGAGATTCGTTTGCAGAATATGTGTATCTAAATTGATGGGGTCTATTTGCAATTCCTCTTGCAACTTCGCCACCTGTTAATCTGAATTTCTTGGTCTTGGCAATTCTATCTGCAACCGGAGGAACAGACAATGCTAATTTCAGCAGGTCATCTTTAATCCACAGACAATACCTTTCGATAGAGTTTAAAAACTCATCTGCGCCATTAAGGCGTTTGAAAAGTATTTTTGCAGAGGGATAAACATTCACGATATCCTCCATTTCTGTTCTCGATAACATTAAATTCCCATTCTCATAAGGACTATTTCCTGTTATTATTGGAGGCAAAGCAGAAATCGGATTTAAACTCTTTGCAACTACTCTATCGGGTCCATTAGCTAAATAGGCGTTAATATTCTTTACCTGATGTTTTATAGTATCATGGTAAAGAAACTTGGCTTGATTGGATTTATGAACAATCCCTATCACAGAGCATGCGACACCTGCATTTGCTTTTGCATTATTAGACCAAATGAATGGTTTATAAGCAAAAGAAATTTCTATATCATAACTGAATAGTAGAGGCCACAATTGTTCAACTTGAGCCCCCTGGCAAAGTGAACTGGTTGTGACAAATGCGAATTTTGAATTGTGGTCGATGTAGCGAGTTGCCAAGAAAAACCAACACGCGATGTAATCTAACTCCTTAAAACTTTTTACACCATCAAAAACTATCTCCATATCCTCCTTTTGTTCCTTGGATTGGCCCTTACCTCCGACATATGGCGGGTTCCCTAAAATGTAAGTTTCATTTTCATGATGGGGACAAACTTTAACCCAATTGGTTCGTGTTGCATTGCCCTGAACAATGTTGCCCCCTGCACGCAAAGGAAGAGTTGCGTTTGCTGTGCCTAACACTTCTTTGAATTTCATATTCATTTGGTGTTGCGCTAACCAGAGAGAGAGAATGGCAATTTCATGAGCGAAGTCGTCTAACTCGATGCCGTAAAAATTAGATAATTCAATTCGAGAAAACAAACCGACCTCAAATTGTGCGGCAAGGTTTAACTGCGCTTTGGGTATAAGTTCTAACTGGCTTGGCAAGAAACCCGATGCCGCCCTTTTTAACTCATTGAGTTGTTGCAGGATTTTTATCTCAAGTGCCCTTAATTCTTTGTAAGCAATGATGAGAAAGTTGCCACTGCCGCAGGCAGGGTCAAAGATTTTCATTTTGCCAATGCGGTCTAACAAATTGAGCAAACGCTTGGGTTCGTGTGTGACCGTTTCCAACTCTTCGTAAAGTTCATCTAAGAAAAGCGGTTTAATCACCTTCATTATATTAGGAACGCTGGTGTAGTGCATTCCTTTTTCTCCGCGCTCTTCCGGCTTAATAACCGCCTGAAACATGGAACCGAAAATATCGGGGTGAATGTCTTTCCACTGCAAACTACCGCACTCAATAATTGTTGCGCGGCTCTTGCGATTGAATACAGGGGCGTGTTGCCGGTGGCGAAATAAACCGCCATTCACGTAAGGAAATGTAGTGAGATATGAGGGAAGTTTGTTGCGGTGTTTGTTGTCGGTATTTAAAACTTCAAACAGTGTGTCAAGATATGCGTTGAGGTCGCTGCCGTCTTCCTGTGTATGGCTGGCAATCGCATTAGTGAATTGAGTTTCTTCAAATATTCCTGTGTCCTCCGCAAAAAAACAAAAGAGCAAACGTGAGAGAAAAACATTGAGGTTGTGAACTTCTGCTGCCGAGTGAGTAGGGTTGTCTTTCTTTATTTCATCAAATAGCTTCGCCATTTTACCGGCTGCTTTTATATCAGCAGGGTTTTCGTTTTGGTGCTGTGTTTTCTCCATGCCTGCCAACGGCAAAAAGAAATCGAAGTGCTTCGGTAAGTCGGTAATAGGAATGTCCAGCCCTTCGTTGGTTTTTGTATCAAAAGCTAAGATGTTTTCATTATCGGTAATGATAATGAAGCGCGGAGCGTGTTTTAATGCTCTGTCGTTTTTCTTTATGATTTCAATAAGTTGGTGACGGTCTTCACCGCCCACCGATTTAAAGAATAGTTTTTTCTTCCATGCTAATTCGCCCTCTATCTTAGAAAGGTTTAACCCGCCCTTTTGCAAACGCTTAACCGTTGCTTTAGGTGTGCCAAATGCCAACAGGAAATTATAAATGAAAGCACCCTGCTTGTAAGTGGTGATGAAATTTTGCAGGTTGCTTTCTATCTGGGCGATGTTCATGGTTCTGGTGCAAGAATTTAACGGAGGTCGGTTTGTGGGTCA
>CAMBIM010000261.1 GCA_945867505.1 Chitinophaga pinensis | reverse complement strand
AACATTCACGATTTTGGTTGGTTTGCCGATAAGCGTTACCATGTTTTAAAGGGCGAAGTGGAATTGCCTTACAGCAAGAAGAAAGTAACTACCTGGAGTTTGTTCACCAATAATCAGGCTGACCTTTGGAGCAAGGCACCGGAGTATCTGCACGATGCCATTTACAATTACAGCCAGTGGATTGGTGAATATCCATACGCGCAGGTTACTGCCGTGGATGGTGCATTGAGTGCCGGTGGTGGTATGGAATACCCGAACGTAACGGTTATTGGCGAAGAGCGCAGTGCGTTTACCTTAGATGAAGTGATAACGCATGAGGTGGGGCACAATTGGTTTTACGGCATACTGGGCAGCAACGAGCGCGACCATGCGTGGATGGATGAGGGCATTAACTCGTATTACGAATACCGGTATGTGCGCACTAAATATCCTGACCAAAAATTGCTGGGCAAGTTTCCGCAGGGCATTGCTAAGTCGTTTGATGTGGCGCAATACAAACATAAATACATGATGGATTTGGGCTATCAGTTTATGGCGCGCGAAAACCGCGATGAACCTTTAGAACAAACCTCGGGCAAGTTCACCGACTTTAATTATGGCGTTTGTGTTTACGGAAAATCAATGCTCATTTTCGATTACCTTGAAGCTTACCTCGGCACCGAAGTATTTGATAAAGTGATGAAGAAATATTTTGTGCAATGGCAATACAAACATCCTCAACCCGAAGATGTGCGCCTTGTATTTGAAACTGAAACCGGAAAAGATTTGACTTGGTTTTTTGATGATTTGATTAAAACAAAGAAGAAGGTTGATTATGCAATTGTAAAGACCAGTCTACCTAAAATCAGAAAGATTCGAAAAGTTTGTCCGGTTACTGTCGCTCCAACAATTACTATAAAAAATAAAGGGGAAACGGTTTCTCCATTTTCTCTTTCCGTCATTAAAAGAGATAGTATAGTCTATACACAATTCTTTGATGGCTTTAAGGGAAGTAAAACATTTACGATTAAAGAAGATTGGCAACAGGGAAATACCCAAAAATATTTCTCACCTGACACTACTTTGATTATCCCTGAACAGAAAATAGATTCTTATAACGAAGCAGACAAAATCCAGATTGACCCGTTACTTCAAATTCCCGAAATAAACCGCAAGAACAATACCTACAAGCTGAACAAACTGGCGCACCGGTTCGAGAAAATACGTTTTCAGTTTTTAGGTTCTATCGAAAACCAAAACCGCACACAAATTTTCTGGGCTCCTTATTTTGGTTGGAACAACTACGATAAGTTTCAGGTGGGTCTTGCCTTATATAATTCATTGATACCTTCTAAGAAGTTTAACTATCTGCTTGTTCCTGCCATTGGCACCGGCTCCAAGCAGTTTATTGGTTTAGGAAGATTGAACTACAACTTCTACCCCGAAAGTATTCAGCGGTTTACGGTGGGCGTGTTTGCCAAGCGTTTTTCTTATATCCTTTTCCCGCAGCCTTTGATGATGAATAAGGTTGAACCCTACATCAACATCGAATTCAAAAACAAAAATTCGCGCAGTCCATACAAGCACTCCCTCAACATGCGCAGTGCCATCGTCTGGTTGGACTGGGTTCGTTTTGATACCAAGAAGAAAGAAACGCAACGCTACTTTGTAAACGAGTTTAAATATTTGGTGGAACGTAATTCAACACTCCATCCTTTCAACCTGGCGGTTACTGCGCGTGAGGGAAATAAGTTTGTGAATTTATCGGCAGAAGGAAATTTTATCATCAGTTATAAGCGTAAAGATGAAGGTTTCCGAATTCGTGTATTTGCCGGTGGCTTTTTAGTAAACTCAAAATCCAATTCAGATATTAGGGCACCTAATCCACGAATTTATTTGAGCATGGCCTCCACTAATACATTCGCCTACTGGTTGCAAAAAGATTACATGTTCGATGAAAACTTCCTTGACCGCAACGGAAGAGACCCTAACTTAAGCCGACAAATTGCAAAGACAGATGGCGCGTTCCGTTCCTTCACCAACTTTGGCGCTACCAATAAATTTTTAATGTCGCTTAACCTTACTACTTCTACGCACCGGTTCTTTCCCATCAATCCTTTCGTAAACGCAGCGTTTATTGTAAGCGATTTAAACAAACCGCAGTTTGCTGCCGAATTTGGTTTAAGCGCTATCATCCTGCGAGATATGATTGAAATACATTTGCCTTTAGCCACCACCAAAAATATTTCCGACAATCAAAAAATATTGGGCATTACCAAATGGTATCAAAAATTCAGCTTTACCTTAAAATTCAAAATGCAAAAACCAATGGATTTGGTTCGTAGATTTTTCTAAACTATTTATATACAATCACATGAAGAACGTTTTAAAACAATTGGGCATTAACGCCATTAATACAGGAACTTCTACAGGCAACAAATGGATTAAAAGCAAAGGTGAATTGCTGCAATCTTACTCACCGGTGGATGGAAAACTAATTGCATCAGTTACTTCTACTACCCAGAAAGAATATCAGGAGGTGCTTCGCGAAGCACAAAAGGCTTTTGGTGTTTGGCGGAATATACCTGCACCTAAGCGCGGAGAAATAGTAAGACAGATTGGTGATGAACTTCGTGCTCATAAAGAACCACTTGGTAAATTAGTTTCTTATGAAATGGGGAAGAGTTTGCAGGAAGGTTTAGGCGAAGTGCAGGAGATGATTGATATCTGCGACTTTGCCGTTGGTCTTTCGCGTCAATTGCACGGGCTTACCATGCACAGCGAACGCCCTAACCACCGCATGTATGAGCAATGGCACCCTATGGGTATTGTGGGAATTATTTCTGCGTTCAATTTCCCAGTGGCTGTTTGGAGTTGGAATAGTATGCTGGCTTGGGTGTGTGGCGATGTTTGCATCTGGAAGCCATCTGAAAAAACTCCTTTGTGTGGTATTGCGTGCCAGAATATTGTTGCCAAAGTTTTTAAGCGCAATAACTTACCCGAAGGTATTAGCGGCTTAGTAAATGGCGATTACAAAATTGGCGAGTTGCTTTCGAACGATAAAAATATTCCACTGGTTTCTGCCACCGGTTCTACGCGAATGGGAAAAGAAGTGGCAAAGAATGTTGCAGGGCGATTAGGTAGAAGTCTATTAGAACTTGGCGGCAACAACTCCATTATTATTACACCCGATGCTGATTTGAACATTGCCATGGTGGCCACTGTATTTGGCGCAGTAGGCACAGCCGGCCAGCGCTGCACTACAACAAGACGTTTAATTGTTCACGAAAGCAAATATGCAGAAGTGAAAAAACGTTTGGTGAAAACATATTCTCAATTAAGTATTGGCAATCCGCTCAGCGAAAAAAATCATGTAGGTCCGCTAATTGATAAACAGGCAGTGAAGTATTATGAAGAGGCAATTGCAGCCGCAAAGAAACAAGGGGGTAAAATTTTAGTGGAAGGCGGAGTGCTGAAAGGAAAAAATTACGAAAGCGGTTGCTATGTAAAACCATGTGTGATTGAAGCCAGTAACGATATGGCAATAGTGCAACACGAAACCTTTGCGCCTATCCTATATATCATGAAATACAAAACGCTTGAGGAAGCTATCGAATTGCAAAACGGAGTAGTGCAAGGCTTATCTTCATCCATCATGACCACCAACCTTCGCGAAGCGGAAGAGTTTCTTTCTGCCAACGGCAGCGACTGTGGTATAGCTAACGTAAACATAGGCACCAGCGGTGCAGAAATTGGCGGAGCTTTTGGTGGAGAAAAGGAAACCGGTGGTGGACGCGAAAGCGGCAGCGATGCATGGAAGAACTATATGCGCAGACAAAC
>CAMBIM010000260.1 GCA_945867505.1 Chitinophaga pinensis | reverse complement strand
CGCTATTGAAGTTGACTCCTAAGTTCGATTTTAAGTATTTGAAATAAACAATCAGCATAGCTGTTTTCAAAAGCAGAAACACCTACCGGTGTTTGTGCTTTTTTCTTTTTATGTGTTTTTGACAAGGAAATTTTAAACACATACCTTTATTCCAAATGAAATTCTAATTTCGATTCGAAAAATAAAGCAACCCAACATGGTAGACGCAACTGTAAAAAAATCATCAGGCAAAAAATGGCTTTTCATTTTACTGGCAGTAGTAATAGCCGGGCTTGGTATAACTTATCTCATCTTCAACTACACCTACAGCGAAGGCAGCCGCGCGGGTGTGCTGATTAAATTCTCGAAAAAGGGTTATGTGTTTAAAACCTACGAAGGCGAACTAAACATTGGCGGCATGGGCAACATCCCCAACACCGCACAGGTAAACAGCATATGGGTTTTTTCGGTGCGAGATAATTCCGTTGCCGATTCCTTAATGAAATTAGAAGGAAAGAAAGTATCGCTTCATTATAAAGAAGTAGTAAAGAACCTTGTTTGGGATGGCGAAACCAAATACTTTGTAGATGGCGTAAGGGTGATTGAGTAGGAGAGAAACTCCGTCATTACGAGGGAGGCTTTGCGACCGAAGTAATCTCCTGGTTGAATAGTGTTCTTGTTCTTTTCACGAAAAAGCAATCATGAAAAAACTCTACCTTTTACTTGTATTCATATTCACCGTTCACTATTCGCTATTCACTCAATCTATTACCCAAACTATTCGCGGCACTGTAATAGATAAAGAATCTACCAAACCGCTCGAAGGCGTTACCGTTGCGGTGCGCAAAGATTCCACCATACTTAACGGCACCACTACCGATGAAAACGGAAACTTCCGTTTAGAAAAAATACCCGTTGGTCGGGTAGATGTTGTAGTATCTTTTGTCGGTTACAAAAAAGTATTCATTCAAAACCTTTTGTTGAGTTCGGGTAAAGAAACCGTGTTGAGCATTGAAGTAGAAAGCTCGGTAGAAACAATGAAAGATGTGGTAATAAGCGGTGCGCGCAAAGGCGAAACCATTAACGAAATGGCAGTGCTAAGTGCCCGAGCTTTTTCTACCGAAGAAACCGACCGCTATGCCGGCAGCCGTGGCGACCCTGCCCGCATGGCTTCTAACTTTGCAGGCGTTAGCGGTACCGATGATTCAAGAAACGATTTGGTAATTCGCGGCAACTCGCCTTTCGGAGTTTTGTATCGGGTAGATAATGTGGTAATACCCAACCCCAGCCACTTTGCGGTAGCCGGTGCTACCGGTGGTAGTGTAGCCATTCTCAACAATCGGATGCTTTCCACTTCCGATTTTCTGACCGGTGCCTTTCCTGGCGAGTTTGGTAACGCCATTGCCGGAGTGTTTGATATCCGCATGAAAAACGGAAACAACGAACGCCACGAATACACCACGCAACTCGGCATTATGGGTGCCGAAGTTTTTGGCGAGGGCCCAATAAACAAAAAGGCGAAGAGCTCTTACATCTTCAATGCCCGATATGCTACGCTCGAAGGCTTGGTAAAATTGGGAATTGATATTGGCACAGAAGCCATTCCTAAATATGAAGACGTCCAGTTCAAGCTAAACTTCCCTATGAAGAATGGCGACAACCTATCCGTATTTGGCATTGGCGGTTACTCGCAAATCAACTTCATTACCAGCACGCGCATTAAACCCGAAAAGCGCGACATCTATGCTTCAAAAGACCAGGACGAATACTTCCGTGCCGGTCTTGGTGTATTGGGCATTACCTATACCCACCGCGTGAACGACCACGAGTATTCCAAAATTTCAGTAGCCGTTTCTACCCAGTTTAACCGCAATCATTTTGAAAGAATTATCCGCCATGTAGATACCACCACCGGCAACTTTGTGTTAGATAGCATGTATCGCAAAAACGATTACTTCTTTGTCAACACTCGCTACACCGCCTCATTCCTTCGCAACAATAAAATTAGCGCGCGCAGTTCCGTTCGCTATGGTTTGGTAACCGAAATGCTACAACCGGTTTTTGTAGATAGCAATTTGTTAGAACCTATTTATGAAAAGAGCATAACCAACTATACCTGGAAAAAGCGCTTAGATAACCGCGATGGTTTTCATCTCCTCTTTCAACCATTTGCGCAATGGAAATATGCATTAAGCGAGAAGCTGACCACCGTAGTAGGTATACACGCGCAATACTTTACGCTCAACCATGCTTTTAGTATCGAGCCGCGCTTCTCTATCAAATATCAATTCAAACCCAATCAATCTATTGCTTTTGGTACCGGCTTGCACTCGCAAATGTTACCCGTGTATCAATACTTCTTACAAGACGATAACGCTAAACAATACAACAAGAATTTAGATTTCATCCGAAGCTACCATTTAGTAGCGGGCTACGATGTTTTCTTTAAGCAGGACATTCGCATAAAAGCCGAAGCCTACTTTCAGGTGCTTTGGGGCATACCGGTCGATACCTTTGCGTCTTCTTACAACATGCTCAACGAAGGCAGCGGTTTCGACCGCTTCTTCCCTGGTAAACTAACCAATGCAGGCTTGGGCAGAAACATGGGAGTGGAGCTTACCCTCGAAAAATTCTTTACCCATAACTGGTTCTTTATGTTCAGCGCATCCCTTTACGATTCGCGCCTGCAAGGTGGCGACCGCAAATGGTACAACAGCGATTTTAACGGCAACTACATCCTCAATGCCCTCGGCACTAAAGAGTTTAAGTGGGGCAAAAAACGCCTGAACACCATTGGCATTGGCGGCAAAATAACCTTTGGTGGTGGGCAGCGTTATACGCCTTACGATACTACTCTTTCGCAACTGCGCGAAGACCCCGTGGTGCAAAACAGCGAGCGCAACAAACTTCAATTCAAGCCCTATTTCCGGTTCGATTTAAAACTGAACTACCGCTGCAACACCAAACGCTACACCCACGAAGTAGGTATAGACTTGGTAAACGTGGCGCAATACAAAAACATCCTTCGCGTGCAATACATCAACCCGCAAGAACCCGCCCGCCAAATCTATCAGCTTGGCTTCCTTCCCTTGTTCTATTACCGCTTAGATTTTTGGATTGGCAAGAAGAATTGGTAAAGTGACCCACTTAATAACTTGGGCGTTCCCCGCTCAAAGCAGCGGGTCGGGGTGTCACTGCAATCTTTTTTGCTTGCCTTTTTTTATTCCCCTCCTTTTTTCAAGGAGGGGTGCCCGTTTCGGGCGGGGTGGTTTTTACGCTTTAAAAGCAAAAAAGGATTTCCGTTCCATCCCTAACGCAAACAGCCGCCCTTCACTTACCGGTTTGTCCTTTATATTTGTATTTAGATTCCCTTCTTTGTTTGTGCAGGTCAGAATTTATCTGACCAGTGCAAAGTGTTGCTATTGTTTAATAAATTTTCGGGAAATGCTTCGCTCTTTATTCTGATAAGTAATTGTATACACGCCATTACTCAAATCTCCCGTACTTATTAATTGAGTTTCTTCGTTGTTTACGTTAACACTAAAAACTGTATTGCCCAAAACATCGGTTAAAACAAATTTCCCTTGCGCATTTTTGGGCAAAGCTATTTGCAAGTAGTTTGTAGTTGGATTTGGGTAGAATAGTAGGTTGCTTTCCAAAGTTGGTTCATTAATTCCAACACTGGTTGTTGTTAGTTTTGTAATAAAAATATCTGCGTTGCCACTGTTAGTTAAAACAATACTGTCAAAAGCAATAACCGGGCTATTGTACCATCCTGTTGCAAAAATATTGCCTAACAAATCAACAGTCATATAGCAACCATCATCTCCTGAACCACCGGCACTTGCAGCCCAAATAGCATTCCCATCTTGGTCATATTTGGCAAAGAAA
>CAMBIM010000259.1 GCA_945867505.1 Chitinophaga pinensis | reverse complement strand
GGCTTTTACTGGACGGGCACACACGCTTTTAATATTGGGGTAAGCTTTCTGGCGGACCCGCATAACTATGGCAGAGTTTGGTTTCCGTGCTTCGATAATTTTGAAACGCGAAGCCTGTATGAGTTTTATGTAACTACCAAAAGTAACCATAAAGCCTTTTGCAACGGCATTATGCAGGGTGTAACGACAACCGGAAACAAAAAAACCTGGCATTGGAAACTTTCTCAACATATTCCGTCTTACCTGGCTTCGGTGGCAGTTTCCGATTACGCTACGGTAGAAGATACGGTGAATGGAATTAACGGAGTTATTCCTGTTCAGTTAGCTGCTGCGGCTACTGATACTACTACACTTAAAAATCTCTTTGTTCACTTGCACGATGCGTTTCATATTCAGGAAGAATTATGGGGCGCGTATGATTGGGATAGAGTGGGCTATTGTATTGTGCCGTTCAATGCTGGTGCTATGGAGCACGCTACCAACATTGGTTTTATGAGTTACTATTTAAACTCGCTGGCTGACCAGGCAGAATTAACTATGGCGCATGAGCTAAGCCACCATTGGTTTGGCAATTTAGTTACCTGCGATAGTGCCAGCGAAATGTGGCTGAACGAAGGTTGGGCAAGCTATAACGAAAAACTATTTACCGAAAAACTTTATGGCGATTCTGCCTATAAGCAAAGTGTGCGCCTAAACCATGAAGATGTTTTGCATAACGCACACGTAGCCGATGATAGTTACTTACCGGTTAGCGGAGTGCCTACAGAATATACGTATGGCAAAACAGTTTACGATAAAGGTGCCGATGTAATACATACTCTACGCACCTACATGGGTGATTCACTTTTTTTCCATTGCATGAAAAACTTTGTTGCAGATTTCTCTTGGAAGAACGCCAGCACAGCACAGTTGCGCGATTATCTTAGCCAGTGTTCAGGTGTAAACCTCAACAACTATTTTAATGATTGGGTGTATGCCGAAGGCTTTCCGCATTTTAGTATTGAACGTTTTGTAAATGAACCAAGTCCTACCGATGGTGGCATAACCAAAATCTATTTACGTCAACGGTTAAACAATGCGCCACATTTATATCAGCAAGTGCCACTTACGGTTTCATTGTTTACACAGAATTTTTTTAGGATTGATGTGCCGGTTACCGTTAACGGAGAATGTGCTTATGCAGAAACCGGATTGAATGGCTGGAACCCGCCTGTATACGCAGCAGTAGATTTTGATGAGAAGTTGCAAGATGCCATTACCGATGAATGGAAAATAATTGCGGATACCGGTTCTTATGATTTCGGAACAGCTAAAATGACATTGCAGGTAAACGCAAACATTGATTCAAGTTTAGTGCGGGTAGAACACAACTGGATTCACCCCGAGCACATGCACAACAAAATTGCAGGCTTGCACCTGCACGACAAAAGATATTGGACAGTAGATGGCATCATCAATCCCGGCTTTAATGCTTCCGCAACCATTGACTATGACGGCACCGATGTTTCGCTCGATAAACCTTTTATTACTAACAAGGAGGATAGCTTGGTGGTGATGTATTGCGCGAATGCTGACAGCGAATGGGTGGCTTTAACTTCCTACTCTATCAACAAACAAGGCAACGCTAACGATAAGATTGGCTCTGCCACTATCAACAACTTAAAGAAGGGGCAGTATTGTTTTGGTATTTGGAACTCTAATATTGCTGATACCACCACTGCCGAAGCCGATTGCGTTTTTACTTCGGTTAACGAACTTGAGGATGCAAACGACTTTCAAATCTTCCCTAACCCGACTAACGAAAGTGTAACGGTTAGCTTCGAGAAGAACATGTTCAGCAAAGTTGAAGTGTTCGATTTAACAGGTAGAAAGCTGGTAGAGCAAACTATTGCTACCGAACAAAACACTGTTCCGTTAAAGCTGAAGAATTTTGCAAACGGAACTTTTCTTGTAACGTTGATGGGCAAAAACACCAATAGAATTTCTAAAAAGATAATTAAACAGTAAATGGAAATAAAGAAAGTAGCCGTAATAGGGGCAGGAACAATGGGCAATGGAATTGCACACGTATTTGCACAAAATAATTATACCGTAATCCTGGTAGATGTATCGCAGCCCGCTTTAGATAAAGCCATAGCTACCATTACCAAGAACTTAGACCGCATGGTTGTCAAGGCAACTATAACGGAAGAAGTAAAAGCCACAACGCTTAAAAACCTATCTACCAATACATCGTTAGATGCTTGTAAGGACGCAGACTTAGTAGTAGAGGCCGCTACCGAAAACACAGACATTAAACTCAAAATTTTTAAGCAGTTAGATGAACTGTGCAAGCCCGAAACTATTCTGGCATCTAATACTTCATCTATCTCCATTACCAAAATTGGTGCGGCAACCAAACGCCCCGACAAAGTAATTGGTATGCACTTTATGAACCCCGTGCCACTGATGAAACTGGTGGAGATAATTAAAGGCTACGCTACCTCTGCCGAAGTAACTGCTCAAATTACCGATTGCTCTAAACAACTGGGTAAAATACCCGTAGAGGCGAACGATTACCCTGGCTTTGTGGCCAACCGTATTTTAATGCCCATGATTAACGAAGCTATACAAACCCTCCACGAAGGTGTAGCCGGTGTAAGCGAAATAGATACGGTCATGAAACTCGGTATGGCGCACCCTATGGGTCCTCTTCAATTGGCGGACTTTATCGGCTTAGATGTTTGCCTGGCTATTCTTAAAGTGTTACACGATGGTTTTGGCAATCCTAAATATGCCCCGTGCCCTTTGTTGGTTAATATGGTTACCGCGGGTTACCTCGGTGCAAAGACCGGTGAAGGCTTTTATAAATACGAAGCCGGCTCAAAAGAACTAAAGGTTAGTTCAAGGTTTTAATTGCATTGCTGTTGTTTGTCAGGAGACCATAACTGTTACGAAGATTGATTTTCACCCCGAAGGGGTAACATTTTTATAGCAAAAACTGCCCTTCATTTCTTCTCCTCTGCCGTTCATTTCTTCTCCTTGGTCGTTCTTTTCTTCTTCCAAATCGTTCATTTCCTCTCCCCAATGGCTCATTTCTTCTCGGCAATCATTCATTTCTCCTTCCCTATCGTTCTTTTCTTCTCCCCTTTGCTTCTTTTCTCCTCCAAAACCGTTCTTTTCCTCTCACCCGTCATTCTTTTCTTCTTCCCTATCGCTCTTTTCTTCTCCAAAATGGTTCATTTCTTCTCCCCTACCGTTCTTTTCGCCTCCCCGATCGTTCATTTCTTCTCCATTATCACTCATTTCTTACACCAATTGGCAAATTTCAATTCCAAGCTGGTTCCATTCGCCTCTCTTCATGTAAAAGAAAAACCCGCTCTGCATTACTGCTAAGCGGGTTTTTCCTTGTTACAACTAACCAATATTATTTTGTACCAGGAGCAGGAGTTTGCTGACCAGCAGGAGGCAATGTATTTTGGAAAGCACCTCCTTTACCCGCTTCCATTTGCTCAATTTCCGATTTTTGAACAGCTTCTTTCTTTACGCTTTTCTTATCTACAAAAAACGAAGTGGAAAGACAAAGCACAATTAAACCAATGGCAAAACCCCAGGTTAATTTTTCTACAATATCGGTTGAGCGTCTTGCGCCTAACAGTTGTTGACCCACACCGCCAAACGATGAACTTAAGCCACCGCCTTTAGGGTTTTGAATAAGAACTACTGCGCCCAAAAGCACACAAACAACTACAATAAGAATGGTAACAAACGCGTACATGACTTAGATTATATTTTTTAGATAATTAATTCGGGTGGCAAAGAAATCATTTTTTTCGGGATATTTTAATCCGAGTATTTCGTAGCAACGAATGGCTTTAGTATACTTTTTCTGCATTTCGTAAACCATTGCCATGGTTTCGGTAATCAGCTCAGGAGCTAGCTCG
>CAMBIM010000258.1 GCA_945867505.1 Chitinophaga pinensis | reverse complement strand
AGCCCATCGCCCAGCAAAGCGTTTTTGCTTTCAAAGTCGGCATCTAAAGCTTTAAGACCCGTTTCGCCTTCTACCAAATGCGTTTTAAGCTGCTGGCACAGGGTAATTATCTTTTGGCTGATGTCGGCATTGGCCGGTTGTGAGGCAGTGTTTTTTAATTCCAGCGCGGTTAATTGCTGTTCGGTCTTAAACAGTTGTTCGTTGCGCACATAGCAGTGCGTATCGGCAATTTTCTGTTTAAGCGTACCGGCAGGTGAACGCACCAAAGCCAGAAACAAACCACAGCAGGCTATTATCATAATAGAGCTCACCACCGTGTTTACTTTTGTTTCGGGGTGGCGTATGCCGGTAAAAAAGTAGACCGGCAAAAACACCAAACCCATTACCAGCAAAGCACTAAGCCCCATTACGTTGGCACCCGGCCAGTGCATAATTTTGAACAGAATGCCCATGCTGAGCAGCATGGCTGCCAGAGTGCCCAAACCGGCAATCAGTTTGTCGTTAATGGTTCGCTGTTCTTTTGCTTTAAGGGTAAACACCAAAGGCAAAAACAGTAAACTGAAACCGGCTGTGCCCAATACTATTTGTATGTTAGCTCCGGGCCAGTGCATAAACTTAAACAGTATGCCCAGGCTTAATAAAACTGCGGATATGGTTCCGCTGACCATCATTGTTTTTTTCATCACGTAATAGTTTTTGAAGGTTAATAAATTGATGGTTTCTTCTTCTATTTCGCGCAACTCGTCCTTATAAAAGGTTTTAATGGTGGCGGCATAAAAGTCCTCAAAGTTTCCATCGGCTTCGAGGTTTTGCTCAACTATACAGCAAACATGATCAAGGAGGTTAAGCTGCAGGCTCTCCATCTTAACGCCACGTGCACTTATGTCGTTAAGAATGTAATCAATTTGCTGTGGGCTGAGGCAATACATTTTAAGCGGGCAGGGTTTGAATGTCCAATAAAAATTTCATGGTATTCATAAAATCTGCCAGCTCACTTACTTTCTCTTTTGTTTTGGCTTTGCCCTCTTTACTTAAACTGTAATACTTGCGGGCACGTTTGCCGTTGTATTCCAGTTCGGTAGTTACCAGCCCGTCTGCTTCCAATGCATGCAGGGTAGGGTAAAGGGCACCTTCGGTTATTTGAATTTTATCGAAGGTCAGTTCTTTAACGCGTTGCGTAATTTCGTAGCCATACATGCGTTTATTATCTTCCAGCAGTTTCATTACGATGGTTTTTAGCGTTCCTTTTATCAGTTCTGATGAGTATATCATATCAGCTTCTATAGTTTAGTAACGCAAACATACATAAGAATATTATGTATTTGCCTCTTATGCTTAAAAATAGTTGTAAGTAATTGAAAATCAAGGCGATTATTTTTTTAAGGAAGAGATAGCTTGAAAATAGGTTGAACTATTTTCCTCCTCTGTCTCGTCCAAAGGAGGATAAAACTACACACTTACTAACTGACTGCATACAAATTGGAGGACGGTATTTGTCCTCCTTTGGAGGAGGTGCCCGAAGGGCGGAGGAGGATATACTGCAACTGGTAAATGTATTAACGCTCTTTAACGGGTTTATCTTTGCACGGTGAACAATAAAAGGCGGCAATAAGCATTATACTTGCATGACAGCACAAACTCAACAACGACCGACCAACATGGCAAACATTACTATCCTATGGGCAGATGATGAAATTGATTTATTGAAACCGAGCATTATGTTCCTGGAGAACAAGGGCTATACCGTTATCCCCGTTACCAATGGTAAAGATGCCATTGACCGCGTGGCGGCAAAGGGTATAGACGTGGTGTTTCTGGATGAGAGTATGCCCGGTCTTTCGGGCCTGGAAACGCTTTCGCGTATTAAGCAGATGAATCAGCACATTCCCTGTGTGATGATTACCAAGAACGAGGAAGAGAACCTGATGGAAGATGCCATTGGTTCGCAAATTGCCGATTACCTGATTAAGCCCGTAAAGCCGCAGCAGATTCTTTCTACTTTAAAGAAGATTATTGATGTAGGCACATTGGTATCGGAGAAAACAACTTCTACTTATCAGCAGGAGTTTCAGAAACTGTTTATGACCATGCAGGATAAGCTGGATTACCGCGAGTGGATTGAGCTTTACAAGAAGCTGGTGTATTGGGAAATTGAGCTGAACAAAAGCGACAGCAGCATGACCGAAGTGTATGATGCGCAAAAGCAGGAAGCCAATAAGGAGTTCAACAAGTTTGTAATAAAGAATTACAAACGTTGGGTAAACAGCGAACCGGGTGATGATACACCAATCATGAGCCACACGCTGCTAAAGCAGAAGTTGGTGCCTATGTTAAAGGAAGATAAGCCCACATTTTTGGTGGTAATAGATAACCTGCGCTACGACCAATGGAAAGCTATTCAGCCCTTGGTAATGGAGCAATTTAAAGTGGAGGAAGAAGATGCT
The DNA here is from genome assembly GCA_945867505.1 of Chitinophaga pinensis. GTDB lineage: Bacteria > Bacteroidota > Bacteroidia > Chitinophagales > LD1 > Bog-950. The sequence continues at coordinate 1,489 of CAMBIM010000258.1, read as the reverse complement.
TTTTATGCTATTCTGCCTACTGCCACACAGTATGCTCGTAACGCCATTTTTGCGGGTATGATGCCGTTGAAGATTCAGGAAAAGTTTGCCGATAAATGGGTAAGCGATGATGAGGAAGGAGGGAAGAACATGCACGAAAGTGAGTTCTTAGATGATTTCTTAAAAAGAACATTGCATGAGCCTATTAAACACAAGTATGTAAAAATTACCAACCACCGCGATGGGGCGCTGTTGGAGAATAACATCACTAACTATCTGGATAATAAGTTAACGGTCATCGTCTACAACTTTGTAGATATGCTTTCGCATGCAAGAACAGAAATGGAAGTATTGAAGGAATTGGCCAGCGATGAAGCTGCTTATCGTTCCGTAGCTGTTTCGTGGTTTGAACATTCGCCTTTGTTGAATGCTTTGAAGAAATTGGCCGAAAAGGATGTGAACCTGCTTATTACTACCGACCACGGCACCGTGCGCGTGCAAGACCCTTCACGTTGCATTGGCGATAGAGAAACTACTACCAACATCCGTTACAAGACGGGCAAGAACCTGAACTATGACGATAAAGATGTGTATGCGGTAAAGGTTCCTGAAGAGATTGGTTTGCCTAAATCGCGCTTAAGTTCCAGCTACATTTTTGCTAAGGAAGATAAGTTTTTGGTTTACCCGAATAACTATAATCACTTTGTTAACTTTTACAGAAACACCTTTCAGCACGGGGGCATTTCATTAGAAGAAATGATTGTGCCGATAGTGAGGTTGAGTAAGAAGTAATTGCAGTTAAAGGCGAAGAATAAATAGAGTGTCACCCTGAGCGAAGTCGAAGGGTTTTGGCCAAGATGCTTCGACTCCGCTCAGCATGACATAGTTTGTTCTATTAACAGAGATGCCCTCGTTTAAAACGAGGGCATCTCTGTTAAGGGGCTTAAGTAAATAATGCGACTAAGTATTCTTAATAGTCACATTAGCCGAGGTCAGGTAAATACCTTTATCGGTATACACTTTTATACGATATAGCCCGGAGTTGAACAGCACTATCTCTTTCCAGGTAAAAGTCCAGTCCGTTTCAACCGGTTGTGGCAAACGGATGATTTCTTCTTCTGCACCGGCATCGCTCATGTAGTAAATACGGAAGTCTAAGTTATCGGCTTTAAAGCCATCATCTGCGCGCATCAACAACTTCAATGCTCCACCCTCTTTGTCTACCTGAAACTGATTGGAAACCTTTACGGGCTTACCTTCACCGGTTATATCTTCGCAAAACACAAGCGAGTATTGGGCACTGCTTAGCTTAACTAATAAGAAGAAAGCAAAAAGGGTGATATACTTTTTCATAACAGCGTATTTAGTTTTTCAAATATACTTCGGCTTATACCACTAAGGTAGGTAGTTTTCTTCGCAGCGCAGTGTTTATTCTAAAATAGCCTACACTTACTCAATGCGGATATAGTCAATAATACTTTGTTTATCGTGTTTCAGGAAAGGAATAAAC
>CAMBIM010000257.1 GCA_945867505.1 Chitinophaga pinensis | reverse complement strand
TAATTTTCCATTATCGTTTACAGAGAACGGTCTGCGGAATTTTGCCCCGTAAATAAACTGCTCGGCAATAAAAGATTGTCTGCTATAAATAGTTTGCGAGGTAGTATCATCAAAACCATTTATCACTACAAATACTTCAAAATCCATTTTTTTAATTTCATCCAACGATCTTTCAAACAGAGCACTTTCTTCATCAATCGGATGATTAATTACCCAACTTGTCGGGAACATGGCAATTTTATCAAACTCCAGTTTGCACTGCTGAAATCTTCTGATTGGATTGCCCTTGTCATCCTCATCCATCCAGCTCAAATTCACCTTTGCATTTACTTCCATCAGCGCGGTATCCATTTCGTTCGCCACCATAAATTGCATAGCCGTAATGTCTTTATATGGTGCAATCAAAATGTTTTTACTGTACTTAATACGAGGAACAGCTTTAGAAAAGCGCCCATAAAGTGTACCTGTGGCTAAGGCAAAGGTCATTAACCCGATGAATGCTTCTAGGGTGGCCACTAGATTTGCCAGTTTTCCTACTGGATGTATTCCTCCGTAACCTACTGTGGTGAATGACTGTGCCGAAAAGAAAAAACAATAAAGCCATTGTGTAAATGCATCGTTTCCCTGCATTCCGCTTAACTGGTCAATACCAATAAAATAATAGGTGGAGGCAAACAGCACGTTCATTATACCGTAAAATCCAAAAACCACTAACCAATAATGCGCCCACGAGGTGGTAATAACCCAATAAAAGGGATTAAAATTTCCGAACACTCGTCCGGTTATTCGCTCCATATTATAGCTACCATCCGGATGAACGGTTCTCTGTCTTCCGGTTTGCCCGCTGCGGTCAAGCCCAATATCTTCACCGACTTTCATGCGGTCAATGGCATTTCTTATTTTACTCATAGAAAAAATTTGTTGCCACGAAATACATCATTTGTTTTTAAACAACAATCATCATTCATTTAAATTCGTGTTATTCGTGGCTGAATAGAAATGAAAACCGAATACAAAATAGCGGAGGTAGTAAAAGCAGTTAGCGGTAAACTGTTGTCGAAGAACAAGAGAGAGACTTCTATTAACGAGTTGCTACTTGATTCACGTAAGTTGATTCATCCGGCACAAACTTTATTTTTTGCCCTGGGCGGACAGAAGTTAGACGGACACAATTACATTGAAGAACTCTACAAAAAAGGTGTTCGCAATTTTGTTGTAACCAAAGAACAGAACACAGAAGTTTATCCTGATGCCAATTTTGTAGTAGTGAAGGATACAATTGCCGCTTTGCAAAAACTGGCAGGCAATCATCGCAGCAAGTTCAGCATACCGGTTATCGGCATTACGGGCAGCAACGGAAAGACCATTGTAAAAGAATGGGTTTATCAGTTGCTGCATGAAGATTACAACATCGTTCGCAACCCTAAGAGTTATAATTCACAGGTGGGCGTTCCGCTTTCGTTATGGTTAATCAATAACGAAAACACCCTCGGTATTTTCGAAGCCGGAATTTCGGAGCCGGACGAAATGCAGAAGCTTGAAAAAATTATTCGTCCAACTATTGGTGTGTTGACGAATATAGGCGAAGCACACAGCGAAGGGTTTCTGAATATCAAGCACAAAACAAAAGAGAAGCTCACGCTTTTCAGCAAATGCGATGTGCTGATTTACAGTAAAGACTATCCCGATATCAATCAGAGCTTGGGCGAGATAAATTCTTTCCGTGATGAGCCGGTGAAGGTAATGAGCTGGAGTATGAGTGGCGAAGCCGATGTGCAGGTAACAAGTGCGATGCAAAAGGATAATCGCTCGTTTATCCATTGCGTTTATCAAAACAAAGAATTGGATTTTGACATTCCGTTTGCTGATAAAGCGAGTGTTGAAAATGCGATTCATTGCGCGTGCGTAATGTTGTATTTGGGAAAAGATTTTTCGATGATACGCGAGCGCATGAAAAACCTCACCGGTATTCAGATGCGATTAGAAATGCGCGATGCTATCAACAACTGTTCGCTCATTAACGACACGTATAACTCGGATATTGGCTCTTTAAAAATTGCGATTGATTTTTTGAAGCAACAGAATCAACATCCTAAAAAGACAGTGATTCTATCAGACATTCTACAGAGTGGAAGAGGAGAGATTGACCTGTATACTGAAGTTGCTGCGCTGTTAGATGAAAGTAAAGTGAACCGATTGATAGGGATCGGCACTTCGCTTAACCGCCAGAAAAAATTGTTTGAGAAAAATGAATCGCTGCAAGTTGAAACGTATGAAGCTACAGAGGACTTTTTAAAACAATTAGATTCTTCTTCGTTTAATAACGAAGTAATTTTATTGAAAGGCGCACGCAAATTCCGGTTTGAAGTAATAGGAAAATTTTTGGAAAAGAAAGCGCATGAAACTGTTTTGGAAATAAACTTGAATGCACTTACCCATAATTTGAAAGTGTATCAGTCGCTACTGAAGCCCGAAACAAAAATAATGGCAATGGTAAAGGCTTTCAGCTACGGAAGTGGAAGCTTTGAAATTGCAAATGTGTTGCAATTCAGTCGCGTTGATTATTTGGCAGTGGCGTATGCTGATGAAGGGGTGGAGTTGCGGAAAAACGGAATCACGCTTCCTATTATGGTAATGAACCCCGAGCAGCGGAGTTTTGAAACCATGATTCATTACTATCTTGAACCGGAAATCTATTCATTGAGTTTGTTGGATAGATTTTCAGAAGTGCTTGCGCTGTTGCGAAATGGTGATGACAGCAAATATAAAATTCATATCGAGCTTGAAACAGGAATGAACCGCTTGGGTTTCACCAAAGATGAAATTGCGGAATTAATCGAAAGGATAAAATCGAATCATCACTTCGAAATTGCTTCTGTGTTTTCGCACTTAGCGGCAAGCGAAGACAAAGCCTATGATGATTTTACTAAAGAGCAAATCCGAAATTTTGACGCGATGAGCAAAACGATTTGCGATGAGTTCGATTACAAAATTCTCCGCCATATTTTAAACAGCAATGGAATTACCCGCCACACCAAATCGCAATTCGATATGGTTCGATTGGGTATAGGTTTATACGGAATTGATTCATCGCTGAAAGTAGAAGGCAAGTTGATGAATGTGTCTACGCTTAAAACAACTATTTCGCAAATCAAGCATGTTAAAAAAGGCGATACTGTAGGCTATGGTAGAGTAGGAAAGGTTTCGAAAGATAAAACAATCGCCACTGTTGGTATTGGCTATGCGGATGGGTTGAGCCGTAAGCTTTCTAATAAAGTTGGTCGTATGTTAGTCAACGGAAAACAAGTACCAGTTATCGGTAACGTGTGTATGGATATGACCATGCTGGATGTAACCGGAGCAGATGCAAAAGAAGGCGATGAAGTAATTGTGTTTGGCGAGAACCCGACTGTTGATGAAGTGGCCGAAGCTGCAGAAACAATTGCCTATGAAATGCTCACCGGTATCTCGGCTCGTGTTAAGCGCGTTTACTTTCAAGAATAGTTTTATTTTTCGTCCCTCTAAAAAATAAACCATGAAACACACTCTACTCGCCATTGCGGCATTATTTATTTTCCAATTTGCTTTTGCGCAAGCACCGCAAAAAATAAACTATCAGGCAGTAGCCCGTAATGCAGCGGGTACGGTTATTCCAAATCAAAGCGTAGGTATCCGTTTTACAATTCGCGATAACAGCGCTACCGGCACTGTACTTTATAGCGAAACGCAAACAAAAACAACCAACCAGTTTGGCTTATTTACAACAGCTATTGGTGGTGGCACGGTGGTGAGTGGTAGCATGCTTGCTATCAGTTGGGGAAGTGGCGATAAATATTTGCAAATAGAAATTGACCCAACTGGTGGAAGCGCATATGTTGATATGGGAAATGCACAACTATTAAGCGTTCCTTATGCATTATTTGCTGGCAATAGTTCGGCTGGTGCAACTGGCGCTACAGGCGCTACAGGTGCAACCGGAGGTGCG
>CAMBIM010000256.1 GCA_945867505.1 Chitinophaga pinensis | reverse complement strand
ATTGCCTTCGGTGCTACCGCTATCAATCCCTATCTGGCTCTATCAACTGTGCGCATCCTGAAAAACACAGGCAATCTGGAGACTGAATTATCAGTAAAGGATTTACGTTACAACTATATCAAGGCAGTAAATGAAGGTTTGCTTAAAGTGCTTTCCAAGATGGGGATATCCACTATTCAATCTTATCAGGGAGCACAGATTTTTGAAATAGTTGGTTTGAGCAAAGTAGTAGTCGATAAATATTTCACGGGTGCCGTATCGCGTATTTCAGGAATTGGACTGGATGAAATAGCTAAAGAAGTTTTAATGAACCATCACTTTGGTTTTAGCCGGAAAGAAATTCCTGAAGATCGTTTGCAAGCGGGGGGCATTTACAAATGGAACCGCAAAGGCGAAGCGCATTTATTCAATCCGCAAACCATTCACTTTTTACAACATGCAGCACGCACAAACGACTATTCCGTTTTCAAAAAGTATTCCGGTCTCATTAATCGTCAGGAGGAAAAAGCCTGCACGCTGCGTAGTCTCTTCGAGTTTAAAAAGCAGCGCCCTTCTATTTTGTTAGAGGAAGTAGAACCGGCTGAAAATATTTACAAACGTTTTGCCACCGGAGCCATGTCGTTTGGTTCTATTTCATGGGAGGCACACACCACGCTAGCCATTGCTATGAACCGCTTGGGCGGCAAAAGTAATACCGGTGAGGGAGGAGAAGATGAAAGTCGTTATGTTCCGCTTGCCAATGGAGATTCTATGCGCTCTGCTATAAAGCAAATTGCTTCTGCGCGCTTTGGTGTTACCAGTCAGTACTTAACAGAAGCAGATGAATTGCAGATTAAAATGGCACAAGGTGCCAAGCCCGGTGAAGGCGGACAATTACCCGGTTTTAAAGTTGATGAGTGGATTGGAAAAGTGCGACATGCCACTCCCGGTGTTGGTTTAATTTCCCCTCCGCCACATCATGATATTTATTCCATCGAAGATTTAGCGCAATTAATTTTTGATTTGAAGAATGCCAATCGTTATGCACGCATCAGTGTAAAGTTAGTAGCCAAAGCCGGTGTGGGAACCATAGCGGCAGGTGTAACGAAAGCAAAAGCCGATGCAGTTTTAATCTCAGGTTACGATGGAGGAACAGGAGCATCACCAATCAGCTCTATTCGCCATGCCGGTTTGCCGTGGGAACTTGGTTTGGCTGAGGCCCATCAGACCCTGGTCAGAAATAAATTACGCGGGCGTGTGGTATTACAAACAGACGGACAATTGAAAACTGGAAGAGACATTGTAATTGCGGCATTGCTTGGTGCTGAAGAATGGGGCGTGGCTACTGCTGCCCTCGTAGCAGAAGGCTGCATAATGATGCGCAAATGTCATTTAAATACTTGCCCTGTGGGTGTTGCCACACAAGACCCTGAACTACGGAAAATGTTTACCGGGCAACCGGAGCATGTTATGAATCTGTTTAAATTTTTAGTGCAGGAAATGCGCGAGATAATGGCAGAGCTTGGCTTTAGAACGGTAAACGAAATGATTGGGCAATCTGATTGTTTGACCATGCGGGAAAATATTACACACTGGAAACATAAAACACTCGACCTTTCTGCTATTCTTTTCAAGCCGGAAGCAGCCAGCGATACAGCACTTTATAAACAGGAAGAACAAGATCACGGTTTAGATGGCGTGCTCGATTTTACTTTACTTAAATTAGCAGAACCGGCTATAGCGAATCAAGAAAAAGTAAAAGCCGAGCTTGAAATTAAAAACACCGATCGAGCAACAGGCACCATTCTTTCCAACGAAATTACCCGTAAGTATGGAGCAACAGGATTACCGGCTGACACTATGCATTTCCGCTTCAAAGGTTCTGCAGGGCAAAGCTTCGCAGCATTCGCCACCAAAGGCTTAACCTTTGAGCTGGAAGGCGATGCGAACGATTATTTCGGTAAAGGTTTATCGGGTTCTAAGCTTATTGTGTATCCTGATAAAAAGGCCGGTTTCGTTCCCGAGCAGAACATCATCATCGGCAACGTTTCATTTTATGGCGCCACTTCCGGTGAAGCTTATATCAGAGGTAAAGCAGGCGAAAGATTTTGCGTCCGCAATTCCGGTGCTGCTACAGTAGTGGAAGGCGTAGGTGACCACGGTTGCGAGTATATGACTGGTGGCACGGCTCTGATTTTAGGCGAAACGGGAAGAAACTTTGCCGCAGGTATGAGCGGAGGAATTGCTTTCATTTACAACATCAACGGCAACTTCCATCAAATGTGCAATACCGAGATGGTCGATCTTGAAGCACCGGACGAAAAGGATGTGTTGCTTATCAAACAAATGTTGCACAACCATTTTTCCTACACCCTTAGCAGTGTAGCTAATCTTATCCTGAATGATTTTGAAAATCAACTCAAACACTTCGTAAAAGTATTTCCGGTCGATTACAAAAAGGCACTTGCGGCAAGAGCAAAACGCGCGGAACAAATTCAATAATCTATAACGCATTTAACAGCATGGGCAAACCAACCGGCTTTATCGAATACGAAAGAAAACTTCCTTCAAAAGAAGCGGCCGTTGAGCGTATAAAGCACTACCGTGAATTTGTTGCTCCATTTGAAACCGGAGAACTTACACATCAAGTCGCCCGATGTATGAACTGTGGTGTTCCCTTTTGTCACAATGGTTGCCCCTTGGGTAATTTCATTCCCGAGTTTAACGATGCTGCGTATAAACAAAATTGGCAAGGGGCTTATGAGATATTGAAATCAACCAACAACTTTCCCGAGTTTACAGGCAGGCTATGTCCTGCTCCTTGCGAGTCGGCATGTGTGTTAGGTATCAACAAACCGGCAATTGCCATTGAAGAAATTGAAAAGCACATTATCGAAATTGCTTTCGATAAAGGTTTTGTAAAACCCCATATACCGCTTATGCGAAGCGGGAAGAAAATAGCGATTATTGGTTCCGGCCCTGCAGGTTTAGCAGCAGCGGCACAATTAAATTATGCCGGGCATCTGGTCACCGTTTTCGAACGGGATGACAAACCCGGTGGTCTGTTGCGTTATGGCATTCCCGACTTTAAGCTGGAGAAAAGAATAATTGACAGACGCATCAGGTTAATGGAAGAAGAAGGCATCATCTTCAAATGCAATGCACACGTGGGTGAAAATGTCAGCGTAAATGATTTACTGCGTGAATACCATGCTGTAGTCTTGGCCATTGGCAGCACAGTTCCACGCGATTTGACCATCCCGGGGCGCGAACTGAATGGCGTTTATTTTGCCATGCAATTTCTAAAGCAACAAAACAAAAGGATTGGCAATTCTGCTTTTACAGAACAGGATATTCTTGCTTCCGGTAAAAATGTGATAGTCATTGGCGGTGGCGACACCGGTTCCGATTGCGTAGGAACTTCTCACCGCCATGGTGCAAAAACGGTTACCCAGTTTGAATTACTTCCTCAGCCACCGGTCGGTAGAACTTCGCTGATGCCTTGGCCCAACTATCCTATGCTTCTAAAAACATCTACCTCACATGAAGAAGGAGGCGACCGTAAATGGGGCATTACCACTAAAGAATTTATAGGCGATGAAAGCGGAAATTTGAAAGCAGTAAAAGTATCCGATGTGGAATGGTCACTTAATCAAGATGGTTCGCTAAAGAGTTTTGCCGAAGTAGCGGGTTCAGAAAGAGAAATGCCCTGCGAACTTGCTTTTCTTGCCATGGGGTTTCTGCATCCGCCAAAAACAGGATTGATGACACAGCTAAGTTTAGAAGTAGATACTCGCGGCAATGTGATAACCAAAAGCGGCACCTTTCAAACGGACATTGCTAAAGTGTTTGCCTGTGGTGATATGCATCGCGGTCAATCGCTTATTGTTTGGGCCATTTCCGAAGGCCGCGAATGCGCACGGAATGTAGATGAGTTTTTAATGGGCTCTTCGTATTTAGAAACCAAGGATAACAGTCTGTTGCACGCATAATTCATGACGCAAACACTT
>CAMBIM010000255.1 GCA_945867505.1 Chitinophaga pinensis | reverse complement strand
TAGTTGCTGCTTCAGAAACTAACGACAAGAAAGTTCGCGGTGCGGCTTTCAAAGCAATCAAAGAAGAGTTCTTAGCAACACTTAATGAAGAAGAGAAAAAAGCAAACGCATTTCAACTTGGTTTATACTGGGGCGGAGTGGAATACAATGCCGTGCGCGATGTAATGTTGGCACAAAACAAACGTCTTGATGGACGTAAGATGGATGAGGTTCGCCCTATTTGGAGCGAAGTTGGTTACTTGCCTGGCCCTCACGGTTCTGCTTTGTTTACCCGTGGAGAAACTCAATCGTTAACCACCGTTACCCTCGGAACTAAATTAGATGCTCAGTTGATTGACGGTGCTATCTTCAATTACGACAAGAAATTCCTGTTGCACTATAACTTCCCTCCTTTCTCGGTAGGCGAAGCTCGCGCACCACGTGGTGTAGGCAGAAGAGAAGTTGGTCACGGTAACTTGGCTCACCGCGCTATTTCTAAAGTAATGCCTAAAGAAACTCCTTATACTATCCGTATTGTTTCTGATATTTTGGAATCAAATGGTTCGTCTTCTATGGCAACTGTTTGTGCGGGTATTCTGGCTTTGATGGATACAGGTGTTCAAATCAAGAAAGCAGTTTCGGGTATTGCTATGGGATTAATCAGCAACGAAGAAACAGGTAAGTATGTTATTCTTTCCGATATTCTTGGAGACGAAGATCACTTGGGCGATATGGACTTTAAAGTGTGTGGAACTGAAAAAGGTATCACCGCTTGCCAAATGGATATCAAAATCAAAGGTCTTTCTCGTCAATTATTGACAGAAGCTCTTGACCAGGCTAAGCGTGGTCGTTTACATATTCTTGGTGAAATGAATAAGACTCTTTCTGCACCGCGTGAAGATTACAAACCTCATGCACCACGTGTAGAAATGATCATGATTGAGAAAGAATACATCGGAGCAATCATAGGACCGGGAGGAAAAGTAATTCAGGAAATGCAACGCGAAACCGGAACTACTATTCAAATTGAAGAAATAGGCAACCAGGGCAAAATCGAAATCTTCTCGCCAAACAAAGAAGGTATCGATGCAGCTATGCGCAGAATTAAAGGAATTGTTGCTGTGCCGGAAATTGGTGACGTTTATGAAGCTACCGTTAAGTCAATCATGCCTTATGGTGCGTTTGTTGAATTCATGCCCGGCAAACAAGGTTTGCTACACATCTCTGAAGTTTCTCATAAGCGCCTTGACAGTTTAGAAGGCGTATTGAAAGAAAACGAAGTAATTAAAGTAAAACTGCTGGGTATAGATAACAAAACAGGTAAGTTCAAATTAAGCCGCAAGGTTTTGTTGGATGCTCCTGCCGCTAACTAAAAAGGTTAATCTCTAAAATATAAAAGGGCGATGAAAATTAATTTCATCGCCCTTTTTTTGTTTGACTAAAATCAGTTTGCCTATCCCCTAAAACTGAATAGTTTTGACATGAATTTCGGCTGTTCATTCTTAATTCCGAATTCTAAATGCTAAAATTACTCCTATGCCTCATTATCTAAAAACAGGGGAAGTCCCTCACAAACGCCATACACAATTCAAGAACCCCAAAGGCGGTTTGTATAGCGAAGAGTTAGTTTCTACAGAAGGCTTCCACAGCGTTTACTCGCTTATTTACCACTGCTACCCGCCCACCCTGGTAACAAAGATTGATAAGCCCATTGATGTAAGCCCTAAAATTGCGCAACAAAAAAACATGCAGCACCGCTGCTATAAAGGGTTTAAAGTAAAGCCCGTTGATGATTTCCTGAAATCAAGAGTGCCCGTGCTGGTTAATAACGATTGCCACATTGTATTATCGGCTCCTAAAAAATCTACTAAAGACTATTTCTATAAAAACAGCGATGCCGATGAAGTGATTTTTGTGCACGAAGGCTCCGGCACCATGAAATCTATCTTTGGCGATTTGAAATTTAGCTATGGCGATTACATTGTTATTCCGCGCGGCATTATCTACCAAATGGAATTTGACACTAAGGACAACCGCCTGTTTATTGTAGAGTCCTTCTCTCCTATTCAATATCCTAAACGCTACAAAAACGATTACGGTCAACTGCTCGAACATTCCCCCTTTTGCGAACGCGATATCCGCACTCCGCAAAACATGAAAACCATCGATAAAAAGGGAGACTTCCTGGTTTACATTAAAAAGCAAGGTTTGCTTTACCCTTATCATTATGCCACGCATCCGTTTGATGCCGTTGGTTGGGATGGCAATCATTACCCTTATATTTTCTCCATTCATGATTTTGAACCTATAACCGGACGCGTGCATCAACCGCCACCGGTGCATCAGACTTTCGAAGCACATAACTTTGTTATCTGTTCTTTTGTGCCACGCAAATACGATTATCATCCGCAAGCCATTCCGGCACCATACCATCACAGCAATGTAGACAGCGATGAAGTGCTGTATTATGTAGATGGCGATTTTATGAGCCGCAAACATGTAGAGCGTGGTATGATTACGCTTCACCCAATTGGTATTCCTCATGGTCCACATCCGGGAACAGTGGAGAAGAGCATTGGTAAAGAAGAAACAAAAGAATTGGCGGTAATGGTAGATACGTTTAAACCGCTTTGGCTAACAGAAGATGCTATGAAGATTGAGGAAGGTAGTTATTATCGTTCGTGGGTTGAATGAAAAAAATAAAATTTGAAAATTAGTAAATGAGTAAATTGAATACAATGCAAACAGAAACAATAGAAACACCAACAATCACAGCAGACTTTCTCCCGCTTAACGGAACTGACCATGTGGAGTTTTACGTAGGCAACGCCAAGCAAAGCGCCTACTATTATCAAAGCGCATGGGGCTATGAATTGGTAGCTTATGCGGGACCTGAAACCGGTGTTCGCGACAGAGCGAGTTATGTTTTACAACAAGGTAAAATACGTTTAGTGTTGACGAGTGCACTCACACCTGAACATGAAATATCTAAACATGTATTGCAACATGGCGATGGGGTAAAAGTTCTTGCACTTTGGGTAGATGATGCCCGCAAGAGTTTTGCGGAAACCACTAAGCGCGGAGCAGTGGCCGTTATGGAACCAACCGTTTACAAAGATGAAAACGGTGAAGTAGTTATCAGCGCCATTAAAACATATGGCGAAACCATTCACAAGTTTGTGGAGCGCAAAAATTATAAGGGAACATTCCTTCCGGGTTATTCTGCTAAGAAATCGAACGTTGAAGTAAAGAGCGTTGGCTTAAAACACGTTGACCATTGCGTGGGTAATGTGGAATTGGGCAAGATGAACGAGTGGGTGAAGTTCTATGAAGACGTAATGGGCTTTAAACTCATTATTACTTTCGATGATCAGGATATTTCTACTGAATATTCAGCTTTAATGAGCAAGGTAGTCAGCAACGGAAACGGTTATGTGAAGTTCCCGATTAACGAACCGGCTGACGGAAAGAAGAAAAGCCAAATTGAGGAATACATTGAATTCTATAAAAGCGCGGGCGTGCAACACATTGCAATTGCTACCGATGATATTATCGCTACCGTTACCGAACTCCGCAAACGCGGTGTGGAGTTTCTTTACGTTCCCGAAATTTATTACGATGAAGTTTGGCAGCGAGTAGGTAAAATTAACGAGGACGTAAACAAAATTAAAGAGTTAAACATCCTCGTTGACCGCGATGAAGAAGGTTACCTACTTCAACTTTTCACCAAACCGGTGCAGGATAGACCGACCGTATTCTTCGAAATTATTCAACGTTGCGGAGCAAAGAGTTTTGGCAAAGGAAACTTTAAAGCCTTGTTTGAAGCAATTGAGAGAGAACAGGAATTAAGAGGGAACTTATAATAACACTCAATACATTTGAAATGCCATCCTAATCTATTCGGGATGGCATTTGTGTTTTACTAAATTCGAATCATGGAAATTAAAGACAAAGTAATCTGGCTCACCGGTGCATCGTCAGGAATTGGTGAAGCGTTGGCGTATGCGTTGGCAAAAGAAGGC
>CAMBIM010000254.1 GCA_945867505.1 Chitinophaga pinensis | reverse complement strand
CCAACAGAAGCCGATTTGTATAATAAATTGAGTTTCATTTACTACCAGCTAAAACAGTATGATCAATCTATAGCAGTAAATAAAAAAGGTATTCGTTTGGTGCCTAATTTCATTGATGGCTATATCAATGTGGGGCGAGTATATATAGATTTGAATATTCGCGATAGTGCAACATATTACTTAACCCAAGCTATTCAGAGAGACCCTAACAACCCAGATGCTCAGCAACTGCTTAAAACTATATCCAAGTAAATTTTGGATATAATTATGTAACACTCAAAACAAAGTAAGGGTTGCAAACTTATTTTCGAATTACAAAATTACCAATAGCTAAAACATCTAAACCGCTGGCAAAAAAACTGGCAATGGCTTGCCGCGGTGTGCAAACAATAGGTTCGTGATTTAAATTAAAACTGGTGTTGAGCAACACACCGGTGCCGGTTTTTTGTTTAAAGGCAGAAAGTAATTCGAAATATGTTTTGTGTTGCTGCGTGTTTACTGTTTGTACACGACAAGTACCATCAGCATGTGTTACACCTTTTAGCAAAGTTTGATGTTGCTGTATTACATCAAATACTTTTGTCATAAAAGGTGAGGCAGTGCACTTGGCTTTAAAGTAAGTATGAAAATCTTCCTCTAAAACCGAAGCGCCAAACGGTCGAAACCCCTCGCGGAGTTTTACTTTTTGATTAACTATAGATTGAATATTTTCGGCAGAAGCGTTTGCAAGAATACTTCTGCTGCCCAAAGCGCGCGGGCCAAATTCCATTCTATCTTGAAACCAACCCACCACTTTATTTTCGGCCAATGCAGTTGCCGCTTCTTCAATAATGTTTTCTGAGCGCGTGTATTCAACATTGCAGTTTTGTAAAGCCAACTCAATTTCTGCATCGGTAAATGAGTTGCCGTAAAATACGTGCGTTATTTCCTGTATAGAAAAACAATGCTCAACACTTGCCAAATATGCAGCACCAAGCGAAATACCAGAATCGGAAGATGCCGGTTGAATGTAGAGTGCATCTACTTCATTTAGCGCTTCAATTTTTTGATTCGCCAAACAATTCAATGCTACACCACCGCCCATACACACTTTTTTAATACCGGTTTGCTGCACATAAGTTTTTACCAAGTGCGTAAGCATTTTCTCTAACTGCTGTTGCGCTGCTGCTGCTAAATCTTTATATGGTTGTTCAATACCGGCAGAAGTTCTGCGTTTAAGCCCTAACTTATCAGTTAGTCTTTTATTGAACAACATTTCGTACCGGCTTGGCGATGATTGCCCGGGGATAATATCAACCATAAAACCGGTGTCGAAAAAATATCCTTCGGGTGTGGTGTAAAGTATTTCGCTTAAATCAAAAGCCGATGCATTGCCGTAAGCGGCAAGCCCCATCAGTTTATATTCATCGGCATCGCGCGTAAAGCCGCAAAGCTGAGTAATCATGGAATAAAAAATTCCTAAACTCTGTGGGCGTGCAAATTCCCGAATCGTTCTGATTCCGTTTTTATCACCAACGCCAATTCGTGTGCTAATACCGTCACCGGAACCGTCAACGGTTATAACTAAAGCCTCTTCAAAGCCCGAAGAATAAAATGTACTGGCAGCATGACAATCATGGTGGTGATAACGCTTTATTTGCGGACAAAAGCCAAAATAATTTTCGAAATGTGATTTCAATACACTTTCAATAGATAATTGCCAGGTGCTACCGTGATAGGCAACAACTGAAACATCATATATGCCTATGGCTGCAATTTTTAATACTTCTTGTACGGATAGCACAGGTAATTGACCAGCCGAAAATTTAATTCTATTCAGTCTTTCTTCTTCAACTGCAGCAACCAATTCTCCGTTCCTGAGTAGCACTGCACTCACATCCTGATAGCCCGGACGCACACCGCCATTAATTCCCAATACGTAGAAATTATTCGCCACAGAGAAAATATTTATCGTATACAATTTCGGGGAACATACCCAACTTGGTTGCCAGCTTAATACCCGGTCGTAAAAATTTCATCAACTCGTAACCGGTGTTATAATCATGAAAAGTTTTTGGTGGAAGTTGAACCCACCGGTCAAAATCTTCGCGCGTAATGCTCAAGCGTTTTAAACATAAATCAATTATGCGCGGGTCTTCCATTACATAAGGTTTCTTTACGGCTTCTAAAGCAATTTCTCTTTCCATTTGTCCATCGCGTATAAGCGCAGAATAAGCATTCAAGCGAAAATCAATATTAAACTTTACGCGATGAACATAGGTAATTAGTGCCCAATACAAATCATCAAAGTAATGTGCTCCCGGATATACCCAATTGTATTCTGCCTTAATTATTTCTTCGGCTTCTTTGCGCACATAGTTTTCGTAATACAAAGGTGAGTACGCTTTAATGCCTTGTATAAATGAGTAATAAAAAAGTTCTTTCCAGCCTAAATGATAATTGGGGTTCTCCGGTTCCCACTTGCGCAATTTTACAGTGCCGAATTTATTTTGAACATCATTCAAATAATCACCCACCATATAGGCCCACGAAACAGGCTTTACTCCTTCGGTGCGAAACGACTGTCCGTAAATAACATGTTTAATTTTTTCCTTGCACGCCACTCCGTAACAGGAAGCAGCAATGCCTACATCGGTTCCTTCATTCAGTTCCGGTACCGATGCTTTTAAAAAAGAAATTTTTAAATCTTTTGCTTCGCGCCAATCGCTGGTGATGGTGCGCAGCTCTACGCCTAATTTTTTAGTAATATTCACCATGTTCTCACCACCCACCGGGTTATCAAAGCCATCGTTAAAGTGTACGGCAAGCGGACGCAAGCCATATTTTTTTACGGTAAGGTGCAATACATAAGTGCTGTCTCTTCCTCCGCTAATGCCAATTACGCAATCATACTTTTTATCTTTCCCATCGCGTTTCATGGTTTGAATCATGGCTTGAAGCGGAACATTGCCCCGTTCATCGTTCGGATACATCTTCACCCATTTATCGTGCAAAAAACAAAAACTGCAAACTCCTTTGACATCGAATGTTATTCCGGGGCAAGTATTGTCGCTTATGCACCGGGTACACCGCTGATAAGAAATATTTTTTTGTATGCCGTTTACAACTACCATTAATCGAACTTGTATCCTTTCTGTTGCAGCATTGCTCCTATTTCTGTTCCTTTTTCTGTGCGCACGGGTAAGTTAAACTCTGCTATTACTAATTCTCCCGCAAATTCATTCATCATACCTTGTGCAATAATACCCTGTTTGCCCACGCATAATGAGCAGCCCACCATTTTCTTTCCTTCATAAGGTCCGCCAACTATGTAGCCTACGCTGGTGGCACTGGCAATTACCAAATCATATAAGGTAGCTAATGTGCGTAGTGGTTTAACCCATTTATCGCGGTAAGGGTCTTCGGCTTCGGTAATCGAAAAATCTACCGTCCATGATGATGGTGCAAGAATAAGTTGTGCGCCCATACGCGCAAGAGCATGACCAATGTGCAGCGAATCGAAATAATTATCGGCACAAATATTCAAACCTATTTTCCCGAACTCTGTATCGTAAACATTTAGCGAAGAGCCTACTTCATAATATGGAAACTCAACGGTGAGTAAATTTATTTTTCGATGCTTGCCAATAATTACTCCGTTCCGGTTTATTAATAACGAAGTATTGTAATTGCAGCTTTCTGCTTTCTCGGTAAGCCCCACACAAATCCATAGCTTATATTTTTTGGCCAGCGCGCAAAACACCTCACTAAAATTTCCCGGCACCGGTTGTGCTTCTTTCAGCGCATCGGGGTGTGTCCAGGCAAAATCTATAGTTTCCGGCAGTAAAACTATATCGCAGTTTTGTTCGGCAGCTTGTGCAATTAGCCTCTCTGCGCGGTCAAAATTACGGTTCGGCTCAGTGCCTTCTACTAATAATTGTGCTAAGCCAAGTTTCATTTGTGCGGAAAAATATCTTACTGGCGCTACATTAGCAACAAATATTTAGAATGAAAGTCCCCTTTG
>CAMBIM010000253.1 GCA_945867505.1 Chitinophaga pinensis | reverse complement strand
GGCAAGGCCACCAGTCTTTTGCACCATAAGGTTCCGATAATGTCCATATGATGGGAACGCTATCGTGCAGTCCCTGCACAAAAGAACCAAAGCCATTGCCACCGGCAGGCACGCCTTGGTAATATACTTTTATAGAATCGGCTTCACCGGCAATGAGGGGATTGATGAAATTAATATGCAACACATCGCTGCTATGATTAAACCCAAGTGTGGAGTTATGATAAACCACACTATCTACTTGCAGCGAATCGCTCAAATCAAATTCAATACTGCTCATTAAATTATCGGGAATAAAAACGGTGGTGATTGTTCCGGCAATATATTTTACGGCTGGGTCTACTGTTAGTTCAAGACGATTGTAATTAATGTTGCAATTGCTTGCTGCGCTGCGCTCTGCTTTATGTAGGTGCAGGAAAGATTTTTGCTCGCTTTCTACTATTTGCTCAAAGCTGGTTTGCGCGTTGGCGCAAATGCAGTAGAAAATAAATAGAAAGAGAGGAACACTTTTTCTCATGCGGTAACGAAGATAGAAAACTGAGATAATAAGTTGTCGGATAGCTTTACATCCGACAACTTATTATTGTAAACAAAAATTTATTGCACCAGAGCATTAAAATCTATATCCAAATCGGTTTCGCCTGTAGCTTCGTTACCATCTTTAATTCCGGGTTGATGTTTGAGTAGTATATGCACTTTGCCGTTTCCGGTGGTTGAACCTATGCTCCATTTAGTAGATAGTCCAATTGGCATTGGTGGAGCATGGGAATCAAAGTCAAGATAAGTAAACCCTACCGTTACATCATGTGAGTGAAAGAAGAACTGATGGTCGTTGGCTTCTTCTAAAATTTCGTTGGAGATAGTATCTGCCGGACTTTTTGATTCATCAAGCACGAGAAGCGAACCGGTGTACGTATGATTTGCCAATACTTTGATGGTATCAAATTGCACGGGCGCATTAGCTCCATCGCCATCTAAGTCGCGAAATACAAAATGGGTAACTGCACCGGTAGCAGAATCGGTCAACGCAACAATTACGGTTGTTATCAGTTCGGTTTCGCAGTTATCGCAATTGTTCGTTTCTGGTTTACAAGAATGAAGCGATGCGGTAATAATAACAAGTGCAGCAAGTGCGTAAAATGTGTTTTTAATTTTGTCCATGTTTTTTGTTTTAGTAAAATGATTTAATTGTTTTTTGTTCTTACTTTTTGTTCAAAAAAGAAAGGAACGCGAACGCGCAATGCGGCATTCACTCCTTGTTTATCTGTAAAGTATCTGAACCTGTCTAAGTAATCTCGGTATGAGATGTTAGCCATGTTGGTAACGGTAACACTAAAATGAATTGCCTGCTTTTTGAGTTGCAGTTTAAAACCTGCTTCAAAATTCAAAAGCCAATAAGCTTTTGGTGGCACAGCGTAATCGGTATCGTTTTGCGGTATTAGTTTTTGCTGCAACACATTTATAATGGAAACACCGAAGTAGGTTTCTTTAATGTGTTTAAAATCGCGCAGAGTATAACGTATTCCATTTTCAAACCGTTGCGGTGGCATTTGAATTTGCCAGTCAGCGGTGGTAAGGTTGTAAGCAAACAACAGAGATGTTTTGGAGAATAGTTCTAAGCCTTTGATGGGTTTAGCCACTAAATCAATGTCGGAGCCTGTAAGCGAAACATTTGATTGATTAAAGCGGTAAGTTGGAAACTCGCCACGTATAGTAAGCGTAGATGGCAGTACCGGTTGCAGGTAAATAAAGTGCGAAATCACATTTTCATACAGTGCTACATTGGCATCAAAGTATTTGGTAGTAGCCTGAATGCCTGTAGTAAAGTTGTAAGCCAATTCTGGCTTCAATGTTTTATCGCCAATTTCTACAGAAGCCGCGCCATGATGCAAACCGTTTGCAAATAATTCGTTTGCCTGTGGTGCGCGCCAGGCTGTGCCAAGGTTGGCGTTCCACTTTACATTTTCGTTAATGTGGTATTCAATTCCCATACTGCCTGATGGCACTACATAATTGAAAGTGTACGTTCCGTTATCGCCATTGTGGTTCATGAATACTTGCAGCCATTTGTAATCCAGGCGAACACCTGCTTCCAGTTCCAAATTTTTCTTTCTCCATTTTTCAATAGCAAACACACCGCCCGAAAAATTCCAAAAGGCGGGAATGAAATAACCGTATTTGAATTCATTGGTCTGTGTCATTCCATTAAAGCCAATAGTGCCGCTGAAATTTTTAATGGTGCGGTGTTGCCATATTAAATCGAGCGTGAGGGTTTGAATCTGAAACTGAAAACCGGGAAGGTTTTTCTTTGCTAATAAATTGTTGTATGGAAGGTGTTTGTCATACTCCTTCCGTAAGTTAAACTGACGCGCAAAAACAATATCTAAAACTCCTGCCTTGCCGGTTTTTACATAAGCGCGAACCTTCAACATATCGTGTGCTACGTTTTGGTAAGGCCTGCCTATGTTATAAGTAAAACCCGAAAGCTCAAGAGGTGTTTTGGATTGAATGGCACTATTCAAATCATCTACATTACCTAAGTGCGAAGCAGAAAGAATTCCAAGTTTGGTTTGAAAACGAGAATAGAAAATTTCGAATCCGTAATTCTCTTTTTTCCATGCAAGCGTAACCGAAAAATCGCCTTCTTCTACTCCGGTATTTTTTTGCCAATAATTTGGCGACCGTACATTTCCACTGCGTTTGTATGTGCCTTGCACTCTCCAAGAAAGCGCAGGAACTTTTGCATGGTTGCCTTCTAGCGTTGCAGAAAAATTTCCCTCTGCATTATTTGAGTAGCCAGCAAAGTTGAACTCGCCACCAATGCCTGGTTGCGATGGTAAATGATTTGGCTCCACTAAAATTACACCGCCCACGGCATCGCTTCCGTATTGCAAACTACTCGCTCCTTTTATAACGGAAAGTTGCTGGGCCATAAAAGGGTCAATCTCGGGTGCGTGTTCGCTTCCCCACTGCTGCCCTTCTAAGCGTACACCGTTATTCAAAATCAAAATACGGTTGCTGTGCAACCCATGTATTACTGGTTTTGAAATAGTAGAGCCGGTATTGAGCGTGGTTACTCCACTTATTTTAGAAAGTGATTCTCCTAGAGAGAGTCCACGCAGTTTTTCTAACTGTTTTGTTTCCAGTGTAGCTACTTGCTGTGTGGAATGACTTTCCTTTTTTGCTTCGGTTACCTGCACTTCGCTTAGCTCAACTTCGGTATGGTCAAGTTTTATTTTGATTATGGTGTCGCGTTGTAAATCAAAATTGAAAATTTGTGTTTGGCAGCCAATGTGCGAAACCGATAAAGTGATTTTGCCTTTACATAAACTATTCAATTGAAATTTACCGAAAGCATCGGTCAAAACACCTTGCTGCGTTTCCAGCACTGCAATGCTCACATCTTCCAGCGCATCAATGCTATTCATGTCCATCACTTTCCCTTTTACACTAATGGTGCAAGCAGAGTTTTGAGCAATAGTTAACTGCCACATAGCCACGCAAAACAGTAAGATGAAATACTTCAACTTAACCAAGTTAAATTCAATTAAATTTTTAGAAAAGCAAAGTCATTCCGACAACATCGGAATGAAAGAAAAATTAACTACGCTAATGAAGGTGGTCCGCGAAGAGAAGGAAAAGAGATGAGTGAGTTAGTGAATTGTGATTGGCAAATACCAATTGCTTCTTCGCTAACAAAAGCTAAAGGAGAATTATAAACGGTAAAAACTTTGTCAGTAAAAGTGGCAATCTCGAATTTACAAACTGCGCAATCTTCATGGTGCGAAGCATCGTGAAGGTGGTTCTCGCAATGCTCGTGCGCTTCGTGTTGCGAGAAAAGATAATGAACCTCGCGCACACTAACGGTATATACAATGGCTACTGCAAAAGCAACCGAGAGTATTTTGCGGAAAATTGAAATGTGTTTCATTATCGGGTGCGAAAATAATTACTTTGTGTTAATGAAACGTGAACTCATCTTAATCCGTCATACCAAATCAAGCTGGACAGATTTC
>CAMBIM010000252.1 GCA_945867505.1 Chitinophaga pinensis | reverse complement strand
TTCTTCATCTCTTCTTCCCGTTCTTCCCGTTGTTCATGAGTAGGTCCAATACGTTCTTCTAAACGGTAAGTAAGCCCGTTGCGGGTAAACAGTATTTGATTAGAAATACTTTCGGTACCAAATAAAATTTCGGTGCCGGGCAGGTTGTTTAGGTTGTTGAACTGACCTTTGTTTTCGATAAAAACTTTTTGAGTTTTAGGAGCTACAACCCAGCTACTTGCTGATGGCTTTGCATAAATTGTGCAAGCTGCCAAAAGCAGTGCAAGCGTAAAAACATTTTTCATAATTTGTGTTTAGTGTTAGTGATTTGAGCAATCAGTAATCGAATATAAAAATAGGTGCAATACAGACAAGAATATTTTAAGAGGGGTTGCTTGAAGGTTAAATATGGATTATTGATTGGTTAATAAATAGCAGAAGAATGCAGATAATTCTTAATTACCAAAACCCACTGCTTGTGTAATAACCCCTCCATACCTTATCAATGCTTTATGCCAATTGGCAAATTATGCTGGTAATGTACGAATAGCTTATGCCAACTGGCAAATGCTTCTGGTACCGAAATAATGGCTTATACCGCTTGGCATAGGCTATAAATACCGTAAATAATGACCTATGCCAATTGGCAAATCATAGTGGTACCGTAAGAATACAGTATGCCAACTGGCAAATGCTCTTGGTACCGAAATAATGGCTTATACCGCTTAGCATAGGCAATAATTACCGTAGGACAGTTCTATGCCAACCGGCATAACGGTTTGGTACTGTACCAACCCATTTTGCCAATTGGCAAAATGGGTACCAGTGGCTTATATTAATATAGAAGCGAATTGTCCTTTTTTTATCCCTCGGAAGGCTTTGCAGAAGAGTTACGGATATTGCTCAAAAATAGCCACTGCTTGTGGCAGTGGCATTTGAATTTAGAATTGGATAAATGTAGTTTGTGTAAACCTTACCAAGTTACCCTTGCGATTACAAAAAAGTTTCTGCCGGGCGCACTAATACCGGAAGCAAACTGGCGGTAGCGTAAGTCCATTAAATTATCGCAGCCAATATCAAAGCCGAAATATTTAACCGGCTGAAAACCGATGCGGGCATTGAGCGTGAACCAGCCGGGTAAATCGGTACCGGTGCCTTGCCCAAAATTATCTTCGCCCAGCATGTTGTAATCTTCCACTTTCTTGCCACCATTAAATACGGAAAAGAATTCGCCCCGAACCCATTTGTATTTAGCGCGGAAACCTGCACGACCGTAAATGGGCGAAATATGGTCGAGCGGGTAAGGTGTAGAATCGGTTAAAATTCTTCCATAAGTATATGTAATGGAAGCGGACACACTTAACCAATCCGTAACATCAGCTTCGGCAGCGGCAGTTACTCCCGCTATATATGCTTTGTTCTTGTTTACCAAGGTAACTACGTTGCTCAAAGTGCCATCATACGTAAGTGTATCGGCCCCATTAAATGCTCCTTTATCGGCAGTAATGGCGTTAATAAAGTAAGTATAGAAACCGGTAGCACTTAATCTGAAACGTTTAGCAAAAGTTTTTTCAATAGTCAAATCGCCATTAAGCGTGTATTCTGGCCTTAGTTGGCTATTAGGCACTACCACTGTGCCCGGTACCGATTCAAAAATCTTTGCCATATCATCTACGTTAGGTGCGCGGAAACCGGTGCTGAACAAAGCAGCAATACGGAAATCTTTGCCGGGCAAAGCCACTAAACCCAAATTACCCGAAACTGCATTGTGAAGATTATTCAACTTGCTGTAAGGAAGCGGAAAAAATTCCTGACTGGCAGCGGTAAGCGTACTGTTCATAGTAACTAAATTGTAACGCACACCATCACTCAAAATGAGCTTGGGTGAAATAACCCAGTTGTGCGTTAAGTAAAGCGATACGTAGTTCATGTTGTTCTTACCATCGGGGTAGCGGGTGCTGGCAGCACGGGTGGTATCTGTGTTTACATTGCGCTCAACAGCTGATGATTTGAGCATATTAAACTGCCCTTCTAACCCAAAGTTGAGCGTATGTGTTTTAATATTCTTTCTAAAATCGGCATGTAGCCCAATAATGTTTACCTTCTCGGTTCTTTCGGTGCGGAAGGTTTTACCAAAGCCACGGTTATTGCGGCTCTCTACTATATTTTGGTAGTTCAAGCCAATACTTACTAAATCAAGCACACCGGCATTCTTCCAGTTAAAATCATAAATGGCTAACAGGCGTTGCTGCGGGCCGTAATACCATTCCGCATCTTTTAAAATTGTAGAACCTGCGGTAACCGCCAGCCTATCGTAACGCGGAATGTTTGATGAATTAGAGAATTGAAGATTGATGACATGTGAAATATTTTCGCTTTGCTGAAACAAAAATTTCTGCAAAACATCATACTGGTAATAGCCACTACCGGTTTGCACATTATTGGCGTTGTTTACCATAGCCGTATCTTTTTGTTCGGTTACAATTCCGATAGAATCATAAACATTTGTTCTTGATTGGTAGTAATCGCGCGTCCACAAACCGGCAGTTTGGTTGGTTACATAGTTACCCATGCGCAAATCGCCAAAGCGAGAAAAAGTAGCGGAAGTGAGCGAAGCAAACTTCTTGCAGCCTAAACTAATATCTACATGCCCGGTTAGTTCGTTGTTTACCGTACCGTAACGGAACATAGCATTACCTGCACTTAAAAACTTCTCATAGCCCGAAAGCAATGGGTTTTTAGTGCGCATGTGTACCACACCACCCAGTGCATCGCTACCATACACGGTAGAAGAAGGACCGTAAAGCACTTCAATTCTATCCAGTATGTTATTATCTACCGTAATCACATTTTGCAAGTGCCCGGCACGGAAAAAAATGTTATTCATACGCACACCATCTACCACCATTAGCACACGGCTGGCTTCAAAACCGCGAAGCACTACACTGCCACCACCTTGCTGGCTCATTTGCACAAATGCAGCTCCGCTGTTCATTAGCGCATCGCTTGTTTTTTGAGCGTTCAGGCGTTGCAAATCTTTACTGGTAAGCACCAGCGACTGCTGTGCCGAATTGCTTTTTAGCGATTCGAATTTGCTGTCAGCAATTATTACCTCATTAAAATTCACCTGCCTATCGGTAGAATCAGTTTGGCTATACAAACTGACTATTTGATGGCATAGCATAAACAGAGTAAACATTTTTTTCATGATGATGTTTTTGCGTCAAATAGATACGCGCAACCAAAGGGCAGTATTACGCTGCCCAAATGCGATAGCGCAATGGGTAAAATCTGATTAACAAAAAAACGTATCGGGCGGAGGAGAAACTAGATTGGTATGCTTTACCGTGAGTATAGTTGTAGTATAAGTAGGAAGAATAGAAATAGTAGCCGTTGGGCAAAACTTCCATTCAGTAGTATGAAAAATAAACTCGAGCAGGCAGAAGCCGGGTAATATTTGTTTGTTGCTGTGCTGCTCGCTTTCTTGGTTAAAGAAGGAAATAAACTTGGTGAGCAAATCGGTTTCCTGATGGTCGTAATAAGCGATTAGAATAACGTTGCCATCCTTCACTTCTTTCTTTACAACATCATACATGCCTCCATTTAAACTAAACTCCTTTCCGCCTTCGTATTGGCGTAACTGCGCATACTGCTGCGCAGTAAAAATAAACTGTTGTGTATGTTTGCGCTTTTTTTGTTTCAGCAATTGCTTAACCTCTTGCCTTACTTGATACCGCTGTATGCTAAACGAAATAAAGTAGCCAAACATATTGACCAGTAGAACTACTATAAAAGATAAAGCCATTATCTTTTTCATGGATACCAAATGTAAGCGGAAAGAAGAATAAAGCAAGGGTAGTTAAAACGAACTTACCTTACATAATTCAACAAACAATACAAACAAAAAAAGACCGCCTCTTTCAAGGCGGTCTTTCTATTTAAAATAAGTCAGCTACTAATTACTTAGTAATATTTACTGATTTTTTGATATTCAATTTGCTTCCTGCTAAACGCAATACATAAACGCCATTAGCTACCGTAG
>CAMBIM010000251.1 GCA_945867505.1 Chitinophaga pinensis | reverse complement strand
CCGATTCTTCCTGCACCCAGCAAACTTCCGCTTTAGGATGCCTCTTCGTTAACTCCACCATTTTATCCTGTGGCACAGGGTAGATTTGCTCTACACGGGCAATAACCACATCTTTTATGTTATCTCGCTCTCTGCGTTCAAGCAAATCGTAATAAATTTTACCTGAACAGAACAAAATTTTACGTGCCTTGCCTTCTATTTCATCTACCAATAATTCTTCAAACACACCTTTCAAAATATTATCAATTGGCGAAACACATTTAGGATGGCGCAACAAACTCTTTGGGCTCATTACAATCAATGGCTTGCGGAAATTCCAGTGCATTTGTCTGCGAATTGCGTGGAAGAAGTTAGCCGGGTCAGAAATATTCACCACCACCATATTCATCTCGGCACATTGCTGTAAAAAGCGTTCTAAGCGCGCTGAAGAGTGTTCAGGTCCTTGACCTTCATAACCGTGAGGCAACAACATAACTAAGCCTGAACTACGCTGCCATTTAGTTTCTCCGCTTGAAATAAACTGGTCAATAATAATTTGCGCCCCATTGGTAAAATCGCCAAACTGTGCTTCCCAAATTACCAGCGTTTCCGGGCTTGGTAATGAGTACCCATATTCAAAACCAAGCACACCGTATTCACTCAAGTGCGAATTGTAAACAAAAAATCTTCCTTGCTTATCTGCTAAATTGCTTAAGCGGCAATATTCTTTGTCGGTATTCTCATCGGTAATAACTGCATGGCGGTGTGTAAACGTTCCGCGCTTTACATCTTCACCCGAAAGGCGAATATCTTTTCCTTCCGTCAAAATAGAACCGTAAGCCATTAACTCGGCTGCCGCCCAATCCAACTTCTTTTCTTCCAGCGAAAGGCGTTTTCTTTCCTCTAAATATTTCTGCACTTTTTTAAGCGGCACAAAACCATCCGGTATTTTATTTAAACCTTGAATCAAGGCATCGGCTGCCTTTTTCGAAATAGAAGTATCGGGCGATTTTTTGAAATCTTCAATCTTAGCCTTACCTAACTTTTGCCAAGCAATTTCGTTGGGTTGTGGTTTGTAAGGTAGCGGATGTTGCTTCACCGAATCTAATCGCGCCTGCAATTCATCCCAAAACTCCTTCTCCATTTTCTTAGCCAACTCTGCGGTTACCGCACCCTCGGCTTCCAATTGCTGTATGTATAAATCGCGCGGGTTCACGTGCTTCTCAATTAGCTTATACATCACCGGTTGCGTAAACTTCGGGTCATCGCTTTCGTTGTGTCCCCATCTGCGGTAACACACCATATCAATAAAAATATCCTTTTTGAATTTCTGGCGATATTCTGCTGCTAATTCAGCTGCAAAAACCACCGCTTCAATATCATCACCGTTTACGTGTATTACCGGTGCTTCGATAGTAGCGGCAATAGAGGTAGAATAATCAGAAGAACGCGCTTCATCAAAATCTGTAGTAAAACCAATTTGGTTGTTGATTACAAAATGGATTGTTCCGCCTGAATAATAACCATCCAGTTTAGCCATTTGCAAAACCTCATATACAATTCCCTGACCGGCAACTGCAGCATCTCCGTGAATCAAAAGCGGCAGAATTTTATCGTAGTTCGATTTATAAATAGCATCTGCCTTCGCTCTTGCAAATCCGGTAACAATCGGGTTTACCGCTTCTAAGTGCGAAGGGTTTGGCATTAATTTTAAGTAAACATTTTTATCGCCCTCAACCGGATACTGAGAAGAAAAACCTAAGTGATATTTTACATCTCCATCACCCATAGTTAAATCGGCTTCTACGTTGCCTTCAAACTCGTTGAAGATTTCCTCATAGGTTTTACCCATAATATTCGCCAACACATTCAAGCGTCCGCGATGCGCCATACCTATTACCACTTCTTCTACCCCACCGGCAGCGGCTGTATGAATAATAGCATCCAATGCAGGAATAGTTGTTTCGCCACCCTCTAACGAAAATCTTTTTTCACCAATATATTTAGTGCCCAAAAACTTCTCAAACGAAACAGCTGTATTCAATTTACGCAGTATGCGTTCTTTCTTTTGCACCGAATACTTTATCAGCGCGTCACTTTTCTCAATTCTGCCTCTAAAAAAATCTATCTCATCAGTCAACCGCACATAACCAATTTCGAAACCGATAGTGCCGCAGTATGTTTTCTTCAGCTTGGCAATAACTTCATTCAGCTTTGCGTTGGGTAAACCAATTTCTGAACCAATAGAAAACTTTCTTTCCAAATCTTTGTCGCTCAACCCAAAGTAATCTAACTGCAAGTTCGCCTTACGGTCTTTGCGCTTTTTAATTGGGTTGGTATTAGCAATCAAATGCCCCTTGTTGCGGTAAGCTATAATCAGATTATAAACCTTAAACTCATCGGCCGAAAAAGATGCCGCAGTCGATTTACCATTGTAATTCAAAGTTGCAAAATCGAAACCTTCAAAAAACTTTCTGAATTCATGGTCAACAGCCGCTGGGTTTTTCTTGAAATCTGTGTACAGGTTTTCAATAAATTCTGGAGTGGCGTTGGTCAAAAAAGAGTAATTATCCATTTGTTTTGGGTGCAAATTGCTCGAAGGACCCCTACGAGGCGCGCAAACGTAACGAAAAAGTTGGCAGTTTATATAGAAGGAAGTTAGATTTTAGAGGGTAGATTTTAGATTTAGCAACCAATAACACTTCAGGTATTTCAATCTCAATTCTAAAATCACAAATCTAACTTCCCTGTATATTTGGAAATTTAAGGGATGCGTATATATTTGCACTCCCTTTTAAAAAAGAGATAACAATGGCACATCACAAATCGGCAAAGAAGAGAATTAGACAAACGGCTAAGAGAAGATTATTGAACAGATATTACGCAAAAACAACGCGTAACCTCATTCGCGATTTACGTGCCGAAAAGAAACCGGCTGAAGCTACAAAAGCTCTTCCTGTAGTATTTGCTTCTATCGATAAATTGGCAAAACGCGGATACATTCACGCTAACAAAGCAGCAAACCTAAAAAGCGGTTTAGCTAAACGTGTAGCTACAGCAAAATAATTTTACACAACAAGTAATAAGAAAAGGCATCCCGAAAGAGATGCCTTTTTTGTTTGCATCAATTTCGTCATTGCGAGGCTCCGCGAAGCAAATGCAGCGAAGCGGAATTGACGAATTCCTATGAAATTAATTTCTCCCCATTACACAGTGGAAACAAAAAAGCCCTTGCTCTTCTACAAAGAACAAGGGCTTTTAACTTGATTAAATCCTTATAACCGAATCAACTTCTTAGTAACTGTATTCTTACCCGAACTTATCTTCAAAAAATAAATTCCTTTGGCTACATTCAATTCAATTTCTGATTTCTGATTATTGATTATTGATTTCCACACCAATTGCCCTGTTGCATCAGTAAGCTCAACTTCTTCTCCAATTAAATTACTACCCACCACCAACTGCCAAGTGCCAAAAGCATTCGGGTTAGGGTAAACATTCAACTCGTTCCCAATTACCACATCGTTAATACCCGTAACATTAACTATCACTGCATTCGAAAGCGCAGTGCAGCCATTGGTATCGGTTACCAAAACAGTATAGCTGCCATTCTGTTGAGCAATGTAAATGTCTTGATTCGCACCACCTATTAGACCGTTATTAAAATACCATTGGTAACCAACCGAGTTATAAGCTTTCAGCGTATCGCCATTTACGCTAATGCTAACTGGTGGTTGCTGATAAACCGAAATAGCAATAGTGTTAGAAGAAGCTGTGCAAGTTCCGTTATCGGTAACTGTAACATAATAGTTACCTGCACCGGTAGCGTTAATACAATTAGTAGTAGCACCAGTATTCCATAAATAAGATTGATGACCCGTTGGGGCGCAAATTTGTGCCGTATCCCCCGGGCAGAAAATAGTTTTGTTAGTAGTAATAGCCACACTATTTCCACTGCTGGCACTTACGGTTACACTTGCCGTAGCAGTACAACCGCCTGTGCCTGTAACGGTAACCGTATAACTTCCTGCGCTTGCATTAG
>CAMBIM010000250.1 GCA_945867505.1 Chitinophaga pinensis | reverse complement strand
TATCTAAAATCTTGTGTCTACTACTTAGTTACCATCTTCTTGTTAGCCACTGTCTTACGCTTGCCCTTACGGGTTCTTGCGTTAGTCTTGGTTCTTTGACCACGAAGCGGCAAACCTTTACGGTGACGAACACCACGGTAAGCTCCAATATCCTGAAGGCGCTTAATGTTCTGTTGAGCTTCACCTCTCAATTCACCTTCCAACTTTAAGTTATCTGCCATAAAACGGATAATACCGTTTACATCAACGTCTGTCCAGTCTTTTACCTTTGTGTTCGGGTCAATGCTTGCAGCTGCAAGCACTTTACCGGCAGTTGTTCTGCCAATACCGTAAATATAAGTGAGCGCTATTGCGCCTCTTTTGTTTTTTGGAAGATCTACCCCTGAAATACGTGCCATTCGTTATTGATTGGTTTATTAGTTTTTAGAATTAACCCTGACGTTGTTTGAACTTAGGATTCTTTTTGTTGATGATAAAAACCACCCCCTTGCGTCTTACAATTTTGCAATCCACACTTCTCTTTTTTACTGATGCTCTTACTTTCATGACTCTTTATTATTTATATCTAAAAGTTATTCTTCCTTTATTTAAGTCGTAAGGACTAATTTCTAACTTCACTTTATCTCCCGGCAAAATTTTAATATAGTGCATTCTCATTTTTCCTGAAATATGCGCTATCAATTCGTGTCCGTTCTCTAATCTCACTCGAAACATAGCGTTGCTAAGCGCCTCTATTATTGTTCCGTCCTGCTCTATTAGATCCTGTTTTGCCATTCAAATTGTTGAAAAAATACACTACCCCCTGAAAAAGGGAACGCAAAAGTAGAATTTACATCCACGTTTCCAAATATTTTATTGGGAAAAAGTAAGAGTAGCTTTCAAGGGCAGTTTTGGGAGGTATATTGCTATGTGCCAATTGGGTAAAAAGCAAACTTTTCTATCTTGGTTTTTAAACATACCTATATAATATGGAAGAAAACAGCCAATTCCTTTCTATTAAAACTTGGGCAGAAGAAGACCGACCGCGCGAAAAACTATTACTGAAAGGCAAATCCGCCCTAAGCGATGCCGAACTCTTAACCATTTTATTGCGAACAGGCGTGGTGGGCAATTCGGCTTTAGATATTGCCAAAAAGATTATGCATAAAGTGAATGGCGATTTGAACGAGTTAGGGAAGCTATCGGTAAACGATATTAAGAAAATGGAAAAAGGCTTGGGCGATACCAAAGCTATTACCATAGTTGCCGCCTTGGAGTTAGGTAGACGAAGACAGTCAAGCGCGGTGCGCGAAAAGCCCATCATACACACCAGTCGCGAATTCTTTGATTACATCTATTCCGAAATGTCAGATTTAAAGCATGAAGAGTTTTATGTGCTTTATCTGAATCGCGCTAATCGCCCTATTACTTTCAAGCATATTAGCACGGGCGGTGTAACGGGCACAGTTGCCGACACCAAAATTATTTTGAAACACGCGTTGGAGTTGCTGGCTTCTTCTTTTATAGCTTTTCATAACCATCCTTCCGGCAACCTAAACCCAAGCCAGGCAGATATTGCACTTACTAAAAAACTAAAAGCTGCCGCAGAGCTAATAGATGTAGTACTGCTCGACCACCTGATTATTGGTGATAAGAACTATTACAGTTTTGCCGATGAGGGGATGCTTTAAAACAGAGATGCCATCGCTTAAAGCAATGGCATCTTTGGAATGAGGCAAACTCTTCTTATTTATTCACCACAAACTTTAATGTCTTAACAGCTTTGTTGCTGTCTTTCATAACCACAAAATAAACTCCATTATTAAACTCATCTGTGTTTATGCGCGTTTTATAATCGCCTTCGCCAAGGTTAACAACAGGGAAATTTTTCACCGGCTGACCTAACAGATTGTAAACCTCCATGCTAAAATCGGCATTCGTGTTCAATGAGTATTCAATATTAATAAAGTCATTAGCCGGGTTTGGATATAAGTTAGCGAAACTTATAGCTGTTCCCTTTTCTTCTGCTATTGAACTAACTACTGTTCCTGAATTTCCTGAACTGTTTAAGCCAAACTCCATAGCATTCAAAATCTGGCGGTCAAACTTATCGTTAGCATTATAATGCTGCACTAATACTACCAGTTTAACTCTACTATCGTTCCAGCCTGATGGTAAGGTGTAAGTATATTGTTTGTTATAAACTCCTCCATCTGTTGTTGTGGTAGGAACAACAGATGCTGTGCCCCAGGCACCACCAAACATATATCTTGCTACGTTTCTGTGCTTGTAACCTATAATCGGGTTGCCTTTTTGATACCATTCGCTGGTATTATCACCGTTAGAGGCATTCGATTGATTATATCCGCTTCCGCTTCCTGAAACACTGTCTTCTACAATGTAACAGTTAACTCTATAATCATCTGAAATGGCTGAATAAAAAGTAGCCGCTAAATCTACCGTTAGTGCACGGGTGGTACTGTTATATGTATTAGTTGCTGCAATAGAAACCGGTGTTAATTCAGCTTTGCGTGCTAAGGCATAGGGTTGCCATTTATCATACGGGTCGTTATAAAGGCCAACGCTTACTGAACCTTCTACCTCATAATACACACGGTCAATCATAGCTGCCGGTGCTGCGTCAGTATAAGCATCTGCCAGGGTGGTATGGTCTGGGGTAGTCATTGCATCTGTTCCAAATCCGTCATGAAGACCAACTCCTATAAGACCAGTGTTATTTGAAAGAATTAGGTTCATACGGGTAGCCGCATCGGGGCAATACTGACAAGGCGCAGTGGTAAATTCTTCAAGCACTACATTTCTTGTTGGGAAATGAGATAATACAATACTGTTTGCAGATTTCGTATTGTTAGCAGAAACTAAATCTGTTCCGCCATTAGGGCTTGAAACCGTTACTGCAATAGTATAGGATTGCACATTGGTAAAACTTGCAGGTGTTGAAAATGTAAAAGTTTGCGATTGAAAAGGTAATACCGAAAAGCCATTGAATATTTCTGTAACCGGAGCGCCTCCATTAATGGTATAGGCTAACTGAACCTGATTAATAGTTGTAATTCCCTGGTTTGAAAAAGTTCCGGAAACAACTTGCGAAGAAGATGCTATGTATAAGGGGATAGTTACTTTTTCCACTGCTGCATCTAAGGCAGGTGGGTTTATCAAACTAATATCATCTACCGCCCACAAGCCATCCCAACTTCCTGTAAATTTAAATCTTAGATACACCTTATTCTGATTGGCGGCATAGGTGGTAACATCTACCACTAATGCTTCTGCATTATCGGTAGTGGCGGTTGTGCTGTAAACCTCATTCCAATTGGTGCTATCGTTGCTTACTAAAATACTTGCCCGGCTATTAGTGTTATTGGCAAAGTAAGTATCAAACCAATGTTGAGCTTTTAAAAAAACTTTTGAGTGAGCCGAACAATTAATAGCCGCTGAAGTTAATTCACCATCTTCCGGCAAATTATCATTAGTCTGTGCATCTGATAAAAAAACCCAATAACCATTGCCATAGGTAGTAGATTGAAACTCACTGGAGTTAAATCTTTTCCAGATACCCGCAGCAGGGTTATTACCTGTTTTGTCAATGTTGGTCCAACCGGATGGCAGGGTAGCACCAGAAAAATCCTGTGTGTAAATTACCGATTGCGCCTGTAATGAAAGAACTGTAGCAATCAGAGCTACAACTAGTGTAAAATTTTTCATTCGATATTTTTTTTGAAAAAATTGTGTGTAAAAAAAAGCAACAGCGAAAATATTATTTTTGGCGGACTGTGTGGCACGCAGAAAAAAATTATGCTACTTATCTTTTCTTGTTAATCATTTATCGAAAAACCAAAAGTTATTATGAAAAAAACCTTTACTTCTGTTTGCCTTGTAGTGTGCTCTATAGCGCTATCCTTTGCGCAAAACATTATTACGCTTCCTAACGATTCTGCTTTTATTTCGGCTAACGTAGCTGATGAATTTGATTTAGTGGATTTGCATATTGAGGTTATTAATAATACTGCATCACCCACTACTTACACCT
>CAMBIM010000249.1 GCA_945867505.1 Chitinophaga pinensis | reverse complement strand
CAATAATTGCAATAGCAAGGTTCTTTAAAAATTTCATGCTGACTCTATTGATTTTAAAATGAAGCATGGAATAGCTGCTTACCTTGAATATAATACAAGCATGAATAGCAGCTATTTCATGCTACGAAACTAAAAGAAGACTGTAGAGTTGCTGAACTTATTTTGACGAAGCTGAAAACGAAGCAGGATCTATAAACTGATAGTAACCATCAGTGCCTACATAAACTTCAGGCAAGCGATTTGTTTTTTCAAACATGCGATAACCTTCGGCTAAGTTGTTCCAAAGTTTTACATTCTTACTTAGCTGCGGAAAGCGCAAATAGTAATTCATATTTTCTGTAGTCATCTTAAATGGAAAAATCTGAACTGGTATTTTTTGCTGACCGTTTGTTTTTGCTTTTACTGCGTAGATATAAATATCTTCAATGTAATAATTACTCATAGCTAAACACCCTGCACTGGCTCTTGCCCCATGTATGTAGATATCCCCACCTTTGTGTTCTGCCGTACTTAAAACCATATCGGATTCGTTAGGGTAGCTAACGCCTAAAGACAAATGATAATTACTGACCGGATTAAAATCATTGATGTAATAGAAACCTTCAGGCACCTGACAATCTCCTTGCTGGCGTTTAGGACCTAAATTACCGCTCATGGCATAAATCTTAAATTCATTAAACTTCACATACTTTCCATCGGGCTTTTGCACCCAAATTTCCATCATCTCTTCTTTCTTAAACGCCCGCAGAAATAAATTGCCAAAAGTTTCTTCCGGAATTTCTTTTGAGCGGCATTTCATCTTCACGTATTCTTCCTTACGCGAATACGCATCGTTTACCCGCTCAAAGTTCTTTTGAACTTCTTCAAACGAAAAATTGCCGGGCATAAATGCCAAACAAGAAACAAAACACAGAAAGAGGAAAGTATACTCTATCAACTTCATTTTAATACAAACGCAGCTTAAAGCAATTTTATTGCACAGCGCAAGTTTGACTATTGTATACGGCAATTACACAAAAAGTGATTCGGTAAAAACTTGTTTTTTACACAATCAACAGCCTGTATTATTAATAAGTAAGTTTAAAATAAATAGAACCAGTGTTATTAGGTGTGTGAATTGTTAGATAAACTTTCTGGCTTAAAATTTCGAATTCACGTTTTTAATAGAAGGTCAACACCTATTCACATACCCGGTTTACAGCAAACCCTTACTATACTTGAAAAATGCATGTTTATACACATGCTGTTGAAACCCATGTTGACATCAAAAACAGCATAACTTTTAGCTAACACAGTGTTAATGAGGATGTGGATTAACCCAAAGTTTTCCAGCAAAAAAATTTCGGAACTACCCACGTGTTTTTAATCCGGTTTTCAAAAAAGAATTTTGTGTGACTTACCAACGTTTTTTAACGTGTACCAACAGGCTAATTGTGGGAAACCCAAATTACTTCCTGTAAAGCTTCATTTCTTTAATGTGGTTCCACACCGGTTCGGGTAAAAAATACTGCATAGAGATGCCTTTGCGCAGGTTTTCGCGGATAAACGTGGCGGAAATGTCTAAAAACGGAAAATCAAGAAACTGAATATTGACATTTTCTGGTAATGGATTTTGCTCTGCACCTCTGCGCTTATAGGCATAAATAGGATAGTTATTCAAAATCAACTCGTAGTTCTTCCATTTATGAAGGGTGACCAGATTATCGCTGCCCATTATTAAACTGAACTGGTGCTGCGGGTATTTTTCTTTTAGATAGGTAAGCGTATCAATAGTATAGCTGGGCTTGGGCAATTTGAATTCGATGTTGGATGCCTTTAGGTTTTTATTGTCTTCAATAGCCAGGTTAATTAGGTGCAGCCGGTCGTATTCGCGTAGTAAAGTTTCCTTTTGCTTGAGTGGATTTTGGGGAGAAACAACCAACCAAACCTTATCTAAGTCAGTTGTTTCGCATAGATAATTGGCAATGACTAAATGACCATTGTGTACAGGATTGAAAGATCCGAAAAAGAGACCGATTTTCATTTATTCCTATCGTTATCAAAATCGTTCATAGAAAGCCAGTTGCGCTTGAACGCAAAGTACGTAAGTATAATGGCAATAAACGCCATAAGGGCTACTACCTCCCAAAAACCATTAGTGTCATTGCTGTGCGGAATGTAGGTAAAGTTCATGCCATATAAACTAGCCAGAAAGTTCAGGGGAAGCAATACAAATGAAACACCAGTAAGGGTTTTCATTACGTTGTTCATTTTGTGGTTTTGTAAGGAGTAGTATAAATCCATTAAGCCGTTTACCTGATCGCGTTGAAAATCGAGTTCTTCCGAATTGCGCATGGTATGGTCCTGCAAATCGCGGAGGTAATATTTATTGTCGCTTTCAAAATAGGTTACCTCAAACCGCGAAAGGTTTTGAATTAAATCACGCACCGGTAAAACGTGTCTGCGCATATAAAGCACATCACCCTTTAAGTGTTGCAGCAAAAGCAAATGTTCGTTTTGTGGATTTTGAAAAACTTCTTTCTCCAGCGTTTCAATCTGCCCGCTCAAATGTTCGAGGACAAAATAGTACTGGTCAATAATTACATCCAATATATAGTAGAGCAAATAGTCTTCGCCTTTTTTACGAAGGTTACCTACACCGGCAATTAGTTTATCGCCAATCATTTTTTTTAAAATTCCAAACTCGGCTTCGCGGAAAGTAACCAGCATATTATCGTGCAAAACAAGGCTTACCTGTTGGTCTTTAACTTCGCCATCTAGCAGAATGAACATGCGCAATACAATGTAAAGCGTATCGCCATAGTCTTCAACCTTGGCGCGTTGGTTAGGGTTTAAAATATCTTCTACAACCAGGGGGTGAATATGAAACAACTCGGTAGCCTGTTGCATGGTTGGCGCATCATCAATGCCCACAATGTTTATCCAGTTTACATGCTGGCCGGTAATTTTGGTGGCACAGGTTTTCAGCGTGGTGTTTTCTTCAAACACACATTCAGTTTCGTTATAGTGGTAAAAAGAAATTTTAGAAGGAGTGTAAGCCATAATTGCGATGGCAAAATAATAATAACTGATAGATTCGCCCGCGATGGAAAGAATAACCAGCCCTCAAAATCCGAAAATTAAAAACCTGAAGAAGCTGGAAAAAGCCGGTGAGCGCAGAGAACAAAATTTGATTTTGATTGAAGGTTTGCGCGAAACCGTTTTAGCCCACCGGGCCGGTTACGAAATTGATTCACTTTTTGTTTGCGAAGAAATTTTGAAGCAGAATGGAGAATATTCCTTAGGGGAAATACGAAATACAAAATACGAAATACGAAAGTTTGAAATCAGTAAGAGCGTTTACGATTCATTGGCTTATAGAGAAACTACAGAAGGTGTAATTGCTACAGCAAAGCCGAAAAATCTTTCGCTTCAAAATCTTTCTTTAAAACAAAACGCCCTTGTACTGGTTATAGAAGCCGTGGAAAAACCCGGCAACCTTGGAGCTATGCTGCGAACGGCCGATGCTGCGGGTGTAGGTGCCGTTATTATTTGCGATGGCAAAACCGATGTGTACAACCCCAATGTAATCCGCTCCAGTGTAGGGACGGTGTTTACTAAACAAATTGCGGTGTGCGAAACCAAAGAGGCTATTGATTTTTTGAAGAAGAATAACATTACCACTTACGCAGCAGAGCTTGGCGCATCTAAATTTCATTACCAGCAAAATTTTAAAACAGCCACTGCCTTTGTAGTAGGAACCGAAGCCACCGGTTTAAGCAGCGAATGGATAACCGGTGCCGATGAAAAGATAAAAATACCCATGCTGGGGCAAATAGATTCGATGAACGTAAGCGTAAGTGCCGGTATACTTTTGTTTGAAGCAGTGAGGCAGAGGCAAATGTGATAATGTGAGGATATGATAATTTGATAATTGAAAAACAAAAGACAAATGTCATCCTGAGCGGAGTAGAAGGATGAATAGATAGCAATGGGAGAACAAAAGACAGATGCTTATGCAGCATTAAAAATTCCTGCATTTTTAAATTTTCAGCTATCGCG
>CAMBIM010000248.1 GCA_945867505.1 Chitinophaga pinensis | reverse complement strand
TTCGCGATATTTGCAACCTAAAGAAGAGAGTTTATATTTTGCTTACAAGTTTGGTGCGCGCTTTTTAAGCGTAGTAGTGAACTTAATGTACGGACAAAATATTACTGATGAAGCTACTTTTTACAAAGTTTTCCGTTCGGAAATATTAAAGAGCATTCCGTTGGAGTACGACCGGTTTGAATTTTGCCCTGAGGTAACAGCTAAAGTGAGCAAGCTGGGTTATAAAATAAAGGAATTGCCCATGAACTACTACCCGCGCAGTTTTGAAGAAGGAAAAAAAATGAATTGGCGCGATGGCGTTAAAGCATTGTGGGTGTTGGTTAAATTCAGATTTGTCAACTAAGCAAATGGCGAAGCAACAACCCAAACAATCTACCGTAATACCCCAGAAAAAGAAAGCTGCTGCTGTTGTTGGAGGCGATGCGTTTACTTACCTGCTTCGCAATTCAATTATAGTGGCGGTGCTGGGTGTTTTGTTTTTGCTTATTTATAAAGTAAACGAAGGTCCGGGCAAAATGCAGGATCTATATAGCGAGTATCAGCAGTTGAGCCAGAGTCGTGGAAGCCAGGAGCGCATCAATGAAATTGCGGAGGAGTTTAAAACTCTGCAAGCCGATACCGGTTTCTTTAAAGAGGCCATTCGCAAGTACACGCGCGGTTACTATTGGGTAGCGCACGATGTAGCAGCAAAAAGTTTAGAGCAGATAAACGAGATAAACGCCAAAGTTGAAAACGGACAAATGAAAACGCTAACCCGCGAAGACAAGCTGGGTTATAAAGTAGGAGTGTACCCCCTTATTAAATACCTGATTGAAAGCACGCCTAAAGACGCAGTTATTTTGCTGCCGCCAGGAGATTCGGTGCTGTCTAATACCAGTAAATGGAATTTTGTTTATGACCCCGAGTGGATGGAGTATTTTATTTACCCGCGCTTGTGTTTAACTTCCAGCAGAGAGAACGAACACCCGGATTTAGCTAAACGAATTACGCATGTTCTTATAGTGCAAGGCAGAGGTTACGATAAACTGAAATACGATGTGCCGCTGGACCAACGCCCGAGCGAAGCCGTATTGCCTATTGATCATCCACCGGTGCAAAACCAAAATAAACCATAATGCTGGCTGTAGGAATAATACTATGTTACCTGTTGGGTTTATCGCTAATGTATGCGGTAGGCAGAAAATACTC
This sequence comes from Chitinophaga pinensis, assembly GCA_945867505.1. GTDB lineage: Bacteria > Bacteroidota > Bacteroidia > Chitinophagales > LD1 > Bog-950. The sequence continues at coordinate 2,884 of CAMBIM010000248.1, read as the reverse complement.
ATTGGCAGAACTGGTAGGTTATTCTTTCCTAATAGGCATGGGTTTAGAAACCTTCTTTTTATTTTTTCTGGATATAGCCGGAGTGAAATACTCGCAAGGCGTATTAATTGGCTTAAACGTATTTTCTATTGTTGCCATTTGCGGAGCTAACTATAAGAACTTACTTACTTTAAAAGAAGATTTTAAAGCCCCCGATTTCAGTTTAAAGAACATCAACTTAGTAGCCGTATTTCTTTTCTGCCTGATAGCCTATTTATTTTATGCCATTACAGTAAAGAATCTTTTTTGGCCGCCTACGGAGCACGATACCATTGGTTCGTTTGATAAACTGGGCCGCATTATGGCTGCCGAAGGCAAACTGAAAATAAGTTTGTATCAGTATAATTTAGAAGGTGCGGGTGGTTTGTATCCGCCTTTGTATCACGGCAGTTTTGCTTACGTGTATATTTTTGGTGCCGAAATGCCGAAGATTATCACCACGCTTTTTTTTGTTTCATTGCTCACTACTTTTTATAGCGCGGTCAAAAATTTTACCGGCACTACGGCTGCCATGTTCGGCACATTTATTTTAATGCTAACACCCGAATTGTTTTCGCACGCGGCACTTTCGTTGGGTAATTTGCCTACTACCGCTTATGTAAGCGCAGCGGCTTTGGCAACTATCACTTGGTTAGAGAAGCGGGACGCCAAATATTTTTGGCTCGGGGCAATAGCTATGGCTTTTGTTATTTGGATACGTAGCGACACTATCGTATTCACAGCCGCTGCTTTATTACTGGTGGCTCTCGATTTCTTTAAAACAAAAGACTGGAAGAATACCATTATTTACGGAGCTATCGCTGTGACACCTTTCATACTTTGGAATCTTTACCTTAAACTAAAAATTGGTGCTGCGCAGGCAGGTAAGTTCGATTTGGGCATTGGTTACAACACCGAGCGCATGGGTGTGGTAACTGCATACGTAAAAACTTTTCTGTTTGGCGGGCAACATGGCGCGGTAGATGGCGGACAATTATACGGCTTGGTATTTATCCTCTTCTTCATACTGTTCGTGGTTAACCTCATCCTTATTTATAAGGTAGGCGTTAAAGAAATTTTGAGCGACAGTGTAAATACCCTGCTCTTCTTCTTCGTTTCGTTTGCGCTTTACTTCGCAGTTTTTTATTTTATAGATGTAAAAGTGCAAAACGCACCTATTGCTTCTTTAATGGAAAGTTCTTTTAAGCGCGGCATGTTTTGTTTTGCCCCCATCGCGGTATTTTATACGTTTACCAGCTATGCTTCCGCTTTAGCTTTGGCTAAGTTGGAGAACTTCAGATTGGGCAAATAGGAAAAGTTTTTACAAACATTTGGAAATGTAAATCCAAAAGCTACTTTTGCAGTCCCTTTTTAAAAACGTACGGTTGGGAATCGTGCAAAAATATTTAAAATGAGTACAACAAAATACACTCCGCGCCTCGCGAAGCGCTATAAGGATGAAATTACATCCGCATTAGTAAAACAGTTTAATTACAGTTCTGTAATGCAGGTTCCGCGTTTAACCAAGATTTGTTTAAATCAAGGTGTGAACGGAGCAAACTCCGATAAAAAATTAGTTGATATTGCTGTGGTGGAAATGACAGCTATTGCCGGTCAAAAGGCGGTTGCTTCTCACGCCAAGAAAGCGATTTCTAACTTCAAATTACGCGAAGGTATGCCCATCGGCACCCGCGTTACTTTACGTGCAGACAGAATGTATGAGTTCTTAGACCGTTTGGTTTCTGTATCTCTTCCTCGCGTTCGCGATTTTAAAGGTATCAACGCTAAGGGATTTGATGGCCGTGGCAACTATACTATGGGTATTAAGGAGCAAATCATTTTCCCGGAAATGGAAATTGATAAAGTTACCCGTATTCAAGGTATGGACATTACGTTTGTTACCACTGCACAAACCGATGAAGAGGCACTTGCCTTGCTTACCGCACTGGGTATGCCATTTAAGAAAGCAGAAGTAAAAGAAGCTAAATAAAAACCACTCAATACTAATATAAGATGGCAAAGAAATCAGTAGAAGCTCGTCAGCGCAAAAGAGAACGTTTAGTTGCAAAGTTTGCTGACAAACGCGCAGAATTAAAGGCGGCAGGCGAATGGGAATTGTTAGACAAACTTCCAAAGAACAGCTCTAAGGTTCGTTTACGCAACCGTTGCGGCTTAACAGGCAGAGGCAGAGGGTATATCCGCATGTGGGGTGTATCGCGTATTAAGTTCCGCGACTTAGCCAGTGCAGGAAAAATTCCTGGAGTAACTAAATCTAGCTGGTAAACAGCTCAATCCTCCAAGGAGGAGTTTGATAAAAATATAATAACAAGAATTAAAAAGTAATAAAATGGTTATCGATCCAATTTCAGATTTTCTTACCAGAATAAGAAACGCGCAGCAAGCCGGTCATCGCATCGTTGAAATTCCAGCTTCTAAAACAAAGAAGAGAATTACAGAGATTTTGTATGAGCATGGTTATATCCTTAAATACAAGTTTGAAGATACTGCAGATAACCAAGGGGTAATTAAAATAGCCTTGAAGTTTGATGCAACCAGCAAAACTCCGGTTATTAAGAATTTGAAAAGAATTTCCACTCCGGGTTTGCGTCAATATTCCGGTAAAGGCGAATTGCCACGCGTATTAAGCGGTTTGGGTATTGCTATCATTTCTACTTCTAAAGGGGTAATGACAGAAAAGCAAGCAAGAGAATTGGGTATTGGTGGTGAGGCATTGTGCGAAATATTCTAAGATTTTAGTAGTAGAGGATTTAATCAAAAAGATAAAAACGAATTTATGTCACGTATAGGTAAATCACCAATAGAACTTCCGAAAAATGTATCGGTTGAAGTATTGGGCGGAAACGTT
>CAMBIM010000247.1 GCA_945867505.1 Chitinophaga pinensis | reverse complement strand
TAGCCCGATTAGTCATCCGCTGGAAGCCTTGAACGTAGCGCAGAAGTTCCCTGTGCAGATAAAAATCCTGTTTGAAGGCATGAGCATTTCTTCTACAGAAGTGCCATGGTATTATATTCCAAAGTGGCTGCTTATCTCCACTCCTCTTTTCGGGTTGATTGGTTTGTTGCTTTCGTTCGGCCTTATTCCGTTTGTAAAGAGAGAAAACAAGCTGTTGCTCTTAGGCTTTTTGTATTTCACTATTGTGTTTCCTTTGGGCTATGTAATTTATAAGAAGTCGGTGTTGTATGATACCATGCGCCACTTCTTCTTTGTGTACCCAAGCATTATCATCTTAACCGGTTTGGCGTTTAGCTATTTCATTAACGTGTTGCAGAAGAATGTAAAATATGTTGCGGTAGTAGTGTTGCTGGTATTGATTGCGCTACCTGCGCGCTTCATGTTCGCCAACCATCCTAACGAGTATGTTTATTTTAATGAATTAGTTGGCGGCATTAAAGGAGCTTTTGGAAATTACGAAACCGATTACTACATGAACAGCGTGAAGCAGTGTTCAGATTGGATGCACGAGCACGAAAACTTTAAACGCACCGATGGCAGAAGAACAAACGTTTACACCAATGCAGTGGCACCGGTTGGCTTTTATTTTAAAGCCGATTCTGCCACCGTTGCACCCGTTGGTTACGCCAGTTACCGCCAACGCAGTGAGAAGAATGCCGATTACGAAATTATGTATTGCCGCTTTGTTGACCGCGACTTATTACTTAACGGATGTTTTCCTCCCGAGCAAAGCATCCACACCGTTTATGCCGATGGAGTTCCGCTTTCATGCGTTATAAAGAAAGATGATAAGAACGATTATCTGGGTCAGGAGTTAATGGGCAGAGGCGATTTTACAAATGCCATTGCACTGCTTGAACCTTATGCGCAGAAATATCCGAAGAACGAAGTTGTGCTGGCTAACCTGGGCTTGTGTTATTTAAACGCCAACCGTTTTGACGATGCCCTCCGTGTGCTTGGTCAATCAACGCAATTGAGCAGAGAGAACACCAATGCCGGTTACTATTTAGGTTTGGCATATTTCTACAAACAGGATTTTACCAATGCTGCTTCTATTCTTACCGAGGTGGTTAAAGCCAATCCTTACTTCCCTCCACCATATCGCGTGTTGGCAGAGTGTATGATGAAGATGCGCGATAATAATGCCGCTTCTTATTACAACAATATCTACCAGCAGTTGACCGGTGGTAGATAGATTGACGATTTGTAAATAAGCGTTAAAGAACATCCGCGCTGAAAAATATGAAAGGGCGCGCAGCGTTTGGAGAGCATTTTATAACCAAACCTGTTTACCATGCTCCACTCTTCTGCCTTCTGGAAAAACCATTTCGAAAACAATCTTACCAAACAGCGTGTTGACTGGTCGGCTAAGCCTGCCATTACTGCACAACAAAAGAAAGACATTCTTTACTCGCTAAAGGCGTGGCAACTGGGCGAAACCAGCGATGGCAGCCACCTGATGGCAGCAGCGGTAAAATATTCGAAGCGGGTGGACGAACCTGAATACCCCGAAGCGGTAAAACTGTTTATTACCGAAGAACAAAAGCACGGTAATAATCTGGGCAAATACATCGACCTGCTTGGCGAGAAACGTTTGAAGAAAGATTGGGGCGATACGCTCTTCCGCAAAATACGATACCTGAACACCAGCATGGAGCTATGGACTATCACCGTAATAATTGTAGAGAGTGCCGCGCAGGTATTTTACAAAGCCCTGCACGATGCTACTGATTGTGCGCTGTTGAAAGACATCTGCAACGATATATTGATTGACGAAGCGCATCATATAAAATTTCAGAACGAGCGGATGTTTATGATTTTTAAAGAGAAGAACTTTTATAACAAAGCCATATCTATAGGCTTGTATGCGCTGCTTTTCTTTGCCACCATACACGCCATTTGGTTGGCACACGGCAAAGCTTTGCAGGCGGGCGGAGTAAACAAAAGCGGCTTTATGAATCAAATGTATTACCGCTTCTTTAAAAGCATGCAGTTTTTGCATGCCCCGCAACCCGAAGCGCAAAACTCTTTACAGTTTCCGGAAGCCGGAGTGCTTTTTTAATCGGTTTACCGCCTTACTTCAAACGATGTAAAGTTGGCGGCATCGCCATAGTTTACCGACACATATTTTACTTCTGCCTTCTCGGGACCATGATGGCACCACTGAATGAATTTAGTCAGCATATTCTCATCGCCTTCAGCTTCTATATAAACATCGCCATTGGGTTGATTGCATACAAACCCTTTCAGGCCTAAAAGGTCTGCCATCTTTTTTGTGCTGTCGCGAAAAAATACGCCCTGCACTTTACCTGTAACGGTGATGTTGTAATGTGTCATGGGATAAAAGGCTATTCTTCAGTATAAAGTCCGGCTAGTATTTACTTTGCAAACTCACTTACCTTAGTAGCAATAGTTTCTTCATCAACCAAACCTAAACTGCGCCAAACTTCTTTGCCCTGCTTGTAAAGAATAAGCAATGGAATAGAACGCACGTTCATAGTGCCGGCAACGGTGGCGTTTTTATCTACATCAATTTCAAACAACTCAACTTTATCCGAGTTCTTCTTTACCACCTTGTTTACAATAGGCTTAAGCGTTTTGCAAGGACCGCACCATACGGCATTAAAATCTACCAGCACTAATTTCGGGCTTGCTTTTAGATGGTTCAGGTAATCGTCAAAGGTCATTCCAATTGCATTGGTCTGCACTTTTTCACCGTTGCCGCTTACTACGGCTTTGTTTTCACTCATCCAGGAGTTTATTCCAAACTCCAAATTATAAACTTCTTTAAAGCCTTTATTAGCGGCAAAGTCAGCAGCCTTTTTGCTTCTGCCTCCGGCAAGGCAATAAATGTAAGTTGGCTTCGATTTATCAAGTGCATTAATTTCAGCTTCGAAGTTTGAAGCATTTATATTAATGTTCTTTGCGCCTGAAATATGTTTCTCTTTAAATTCCTCGGGGGTGCGAACATCAATCAACTGAACGTCAGCCTTAGAAATTCCTTTATCAAAATCGGTCACGTTCAAATTTTTTACCGAAGCATTCTGACTATTGCAAGAGGTAAAGAAGAAAAGTGCGAAGAAGAATGTGGTCAATGTTTTCATGTAAAGCATAATTTATTTTGCGTGAATAAGATTTGTTTTAGGAATATCTGTTTTTGCAATTGCTCCGTAGCCACCTTCTACTTCTACAATATTTTCAAAACCTCTGGCTTTTAAAATAGAAGCCGCCACCATACTGCGGTAACCACCGGCACAGTGCACATAATATGTTTTGCTGCGGTCGGTTTCGTTTGTCCAATCGTTTATAAAATCAAGCGGTTTGTTTTCGGCATTTACCACATGCTCGGTTTCGTACTCAGCCGGTCTGCGCACATCTAACACATTCATTCCCTCCGCATACTGTTTCGAAAATTCTTCTGCATAGATAGACGTTACTGAATCCGTTTCCTTACCCGCAGCGATCCATGCTTCAATTCCGCCATTCAAAAAGCCGATAGTGTTATCGTAACCCACGCGCGCTAAACGCATCACACATTCTTCTTCTTTCTCTTCGCTGCAAACCAAAAGAATAGGTTGGCTCAAATCTGTAATCAACGTTCCCACCCAAACGGCAAACTGACCGTTTAAACCAATATTAATAGCGTTGGGAATAAATGCTTTGGCAAAAACCTGCGGGTCGCGCGTATCAAGAACCAGTGCGCGGGTTTCTTCAGCGGCAGCTTCAAATTCCTCCACAGAAAGTCTACGCAAACCATGGACATACACCTCTTCTAAATTTCCCGCTCCCTGTTTGTTCATCATTGCGTTCTTCGAAAAGTATTGCGGTGGAGGAAGTAAGCCATCGGTTACCTGCTTTACAAATTCTTCTTTAGAAATATGCTGCAAAGCATAGTTTACCTGCTTTTGATGCCCAAGTGTATCGAACGTTTCTTTACTCATGCTCTTACCACAGGCAGAACCAGCACCGTGTGTAGGGTAAACAATTACATCATCCGGCAAGGTCATAATTTTGTTTCTTA
>CAMBIM010000246.1 GCA_945867505.1 Chitinophaga pinensis | reverse complement strand
AAAGATGAAGTGCGTAAGGCAGGCAAGGAACTTGGACTGGTGCCGGAGATTCTATACCGCCACCCGGTCCCGGGCCCCGGATTGGCGGTGCGCATTATTGGCGATATTACTCCCGAGAAAGTGCGCATACTTCAGGAAGCTGACCATATTTATATTGAGAATCTGAAGAAGTATAATTTGTATAACGAAGTATGGCAGGCCGGTGCAATTCTTACTCCTATTAAAACAGTAGGCGTAATGGGCGATGAAAGAACTTACGAGCATGTAGTAGCCCTGCGCGCTGTAAACTCTACGGATGGTATGACCGCAGACTGGAGTCATCTTCCTTATGAGTTCCTGGCTAAAACCTCTAACGAAATTATTAATCAGGTAAAGGGAGTAAACAGAGTGGTGTACGACATAAGTTCTAAGCCACCGGCAACTATTGAGTGGGAATAGAATACCAATTAGCATATTCGGAAATTAGTAACTGAGCAAATGGGAATACAGAAGAACATTGTAAAAAAATCGCGTTGGCTTTATTGTCTATTGCCTATTACCTATTTACTACCTATCCTCTGCTACTCGCAAACCGACACGCTTTTCCGTATTGGGCTTATTCTTCCGCTTCAAACTACAAGCACCGGTGAAAAATTAGAAGCCTACAGCAACGCACACGATTTGTTTACCGCACAAAAGATTCATTTAAGTGACGATGCAGTTACTGCTCTCGACTTTTATCAGGGAGTTTTAGAAGCCTTAAGCGAATCTAAAGACAGCGCAAAAATTGAACTAAGTGTTTACGATAACTGGAACAGCGATTCTATCACTTCCGAAATTTTGAACAAACCGGAACTGAAGAAACTCAACGTTATCATGGGCAGTGTTTCTACTTCTTCTGCTAAGCTGGTGGCTGATTATTGTAAGGAGAATAAAATTGTAAACATTCAACCCTTCACTCCTTCAAAAAGTTTGGGAGCAGAAAACCCCTACCACTTAAAGCTTGCACCTACTATTGATGCACATGCCACAGCCATGTTCAACTCTATTGCAGATTCCTTTACTGCGGCAAACATTATCCTTTACACACCCAATGCAGAAAAGAGTTTGAGCATTGCACAGCATTTCGACTCGCTGTTTAAACTATATAACAAAACAGCTGCTCAAAAATTTACGGTTACGCTTTTAAATACTAAAGACATGCTGGTTGGTGGAAAGAAAACAACCGCTATAGAGCAACTAAAGTCCGGTAAGCAGAACATTATAATCATTACTTCTTTCGAGGAATCCTTTGTAAACGGCAATCTACGTCTGTTGCACGAAAAGTTAGCGCATGATTCCACCATAATAGTTTACGGAATGCCTACGTGGCTGAATGGTGATATTCTGCGTTTAGATTATGTGAACGATTTCCACACCCGTATTTCCGATGCGTTTAACTCCACAGCAGCAACTGCTTCAACATCTTCTTTCACCAAATACTTTACAGAGAATTTTGGTGCAGAACCAAGCCGGTATGCTTATCTTGGGTTCGATGTTATGAACTTTACTTTATATAACCTGAACACTTACGGAAAAGAGTTCCTTAACTCTATTCCTACTCAACACTACACCGGGGCGGCTTATAAGTTCGACATTAGTAAGAATATGAAAGACAAAACCACCTTCAACTATTACGAGAACCGAGCGGTAAATGTGTTTATGATAGATAATTATCTGCTCAAGCGCGTTTATTGATTCTGTCAGAAGAATCTTTTTACCAGTTCTTCACTTTTTTCTGCAGCAGTTTCTTCTTCTTCCGCCACTTGTTTTTGAACCGCAATGTTATGTTCTGTGTAGGTAATAGCATTTAAGCTGTTGCGTGTGCCTTTTGTTTTGGCCAAGAAATCAGTTTTATACTTTGCAGGAAGCGGGTCTGCGAAGGTTAACTTTTGATGCAACGGGTCAACCTGTGCGCCATCTTTCCAAAAGCGGTAGCATACGTGCGGACCGGTAGCTAATCCCGTGCTTCCCACGTAACCTATTACTTCTCCCTGCTTAACGCGTGAACCCGGATGAATGCCTTTGGCAATTTTGCTCATGTGTAAGTACTGTGTTTTGTATTCACCGTTGTGGCGAATCTTTACATAGTTACCATTAAACACTTTGAACTGCGCATTCTCCACCACACCATCTGCTGTGGCCAAAATAGGTGTACCATAAGCAGCAGCATAGTCTGTTCCAAGATGTGCTTTCCATACTTTAGTAACGGGATGGAAACGTTTCATGGTAAAGCGCGATGATATGCGAGAGAACTTAACCGGTGATTTCAAAAATTGTTTTTTCATGCTGTTGCCCAGCTCATCATAATAATCACCCTCGTGCGCATTATCTTTAGCATAGTAAAACGCATAATTGTCTTTGCCTCCGTTGTTGAACACAATAGCACTTATTTCGCCAATGGCCACGCTCTTGCCGTTTACTAAATCTTCATCGTAAATAATCTTGAACTTATCGCCATTCTGTATTTTGTAAAAGTCAACGCTCCATGCAAAAATCTCTGACATACGCGTAGCCAACGATGGGTCAATATCGTTCTCCTCTAAGGTTGCGTAAAGTGACGAATGAATTACCCCGCTTACCTCGCGATGCTTGCGCTCTACTTTGTTTTCGCCACGATACATGTAAAGTGAATCGTCAAGATTAAACACTACATAGTTTACCTTGCTTTCTTCATACACCAGTTTCTTAGGAACCAGCATCGAATCGTTCTTCTCACATAGCACCGTAAAGGTGTTGCCTGCCTTTATCTTCTTCAGGTTAAACACCTCGCCCGACTTATTTACAAAGTAGTTGATAGCACCCGCAGTAACACCATACTGCGAGAATATTTCGCTGAACAACTCGTTCGGTTTTACCTGATGGCTCAGCACTTTAAAATCATTGATGTTTACTCCGTATTTAAACACCGCTTGTTCTGTAACTACTGCCACCTGTTTGGCGGGTTTATTGCCGCTTAGCTCCGCTACAATCTGAAACAACCAAACGCCTATAATCAAGGCAAACAATACCAGGGCAACCGAGGGTCCGTATTTCTTTAACATATTAAACTATTTGAGCGCTAAAGATACAAGCACCGGTACCGGTGGAGTAGGTTTTGTCCAATTGATTAGTAACAACACCAATGCAATGTGTAATGCAAAGAAGACAAAGTTCATGGTTCGCATTTGACGGTTCACAGTAAATACAAAGTTTGCATCTACTGTGAACCGTCAACTATCAACCGTTAACTATTCAGCCAACGTCCAGGTAGAAGTTCTGCCTAAGAAAGATGCGCTGCAAATAAAGCCGCGAAGGTCGAGCGAAGTTCCTTTGTAAGTCAATTTACCGCAATAAGTCTTTCCGTTCTTAGGGTCATAAACGGTGCCACCGGTGTAAACGTTTTTATCTTCTGCATCTAGCGAAAAGCCTCTTAAAATTAAGATACCCAAAATAGGCGTTGAACGTTTAGCTGCATCGGGATTTTCTTTATCTAATTTTGGCTTGCCGGTCTTTTCATCGTTAACATTATCTAACCACGATACCTTCCCGTAATACTTGCCATCTTTAGCTAAGAAGACTTCAATCTTGCTGGTCTTTTCTTGATTAAACCAGGTGTGCTCAATCTGATTTTTTTCGCGCTGTGCAAATGTGGTGATGCTGAAAAGCATAAGGGCAATAATGACTGCGTTCTTTTTCATGCGTATTGGTTGTTTTATTACGATGTATGTAATTATAGTGCCAAAGTAGAAAAGTTTATGGTTCACGGTTAACGGTTCACAGAAATTTGCAAGTGGCGGTGGGTGGTTATTTATAATGGAGAGAAAAACAGCCGTTAGTTCTTGGCGAGCTGGTGGCTCTTGGCATTTAATCTGTATTGGTAAGTGGCTAATTGGTATTACAGCGCGTAACCCCGAAAGGGATTAAAACCCTTTCGGGGTTTTTGTTTACCGGTAACCGATGGGCATTAAAAATTGAGAGGAGATTTTATTTTTAGTAAGGCGAAGCTGTAGCTTTACTTTTCCTCACCAACATTACCTAAACTGATATTAACCTATTACATTTGTGATACACTCAAAATTTTTA
>CAMBIM010000245.1 GCA_945867505.1 Chitinophaga pinensis | reverse complement strand
GAATATTTGAAAAGTTTAGAGAGTTCATACAACACCTCGTAGGTAGGGCGCGCGCGGCTTTCTTCATACGCACCAATAAGCGAACGCTTAATATTGAGTTCTTCGGCTAAATCGTTCTGCGTCCAGGTTTTGGTTTTGCGCAAAAACTTCATGTTGGTTGCTATAAAGTCCATAGTTTTTATTTTAGGAGCAACAAACGTAAGCAAAAATATTTAGTATTTCAATTAGTATTGCGTATGCAAAGCCTTATTCTGCATATTGATTTAGATTCTTTCTTTGTTTCGGTAGAGCGGTTATTCGACCCTTCGCTGATTGGCAAGCCTGTAATTGTGGGCGGCACCAGCGAGCGCGGAGTGGTTTCCAGTTGCAGTTATGAGGCGCGACAATATGGTGTGCATAGTGCCATGCCTACTTCTAAAGCTAAAAAGCTTTGTCCGCACGCTGTTTTTTTATGGGGAAGAATGAATGATTACAGCACGTATTCAAGAATGGTGACAGATATTATTGCCGACCGAGCTCCGCTTTTTGAAAAGGCTTCTGTTGATGAATTTTATATTGACCTGACAGGCATGGATAAGTATTTCGGGGCTTATAAATGGGCAAGTGAATTACGGCAAGCTATCATTGCAGAAACCAAGCTTCCTATTTCATGGGGATTATCTACCAATAAAATGATGGCGAAGATGGCGACTAACGAAGGTAAGCCGAACGGACAGTTTGAAATTCCCGTAGGAAAAGAACAGGAGTTTTTAGACCCAAAGCCGGTGGGCAAAATTCCTTTTTGCGGGGAGAAGACCGAAAAGTATTTGAACGAAAAAGGTATTAAGACCATTTACGACTTGCGGCAGTTTTCGCGCGAGGCTCTTTATACCTGGATGGGCAAGAGCGGTGTTGATTTATGGGAGCGCGCTCACGGCAGGGCAACTTCAACGCTTCAATCGTACCACGAGGCGAAGAGTATGAGCAGCGAGCGGACTTTTGATAAAGACACGAACGATGCGGAGTGGATTAAGAAAGTAATTATTGCACTGGCAGAGAAGTTAGCGTTTGAATTGCGTGGTGATAAAAAGCTAACCCGCTGTGTGGCGATACGATTACGCTACAGCGATTTTGAAACGCATACTAAGCAAATGGCTATTCCTATTACCTCCAACTCGAAAGTGCTGACAGAAAAAGCCCTGCATTTGTTTGATGAGTTTTACGACCGCACACGGAAAGTGCGATTGATTGGCGTAAAGTTTTCGGAACTGGAAGTTGGTGCTTATCAAGTAAATTTATTTGACGACCGCGAAAAAGATATTCTGCTTTATAAAGCCATTGACGAAATGAAAACCAAACACGGCACCGATAAAGTTACGCTGGCGCAAAACCTAAACCTTGGCAATGTAAAGCGCAACGATCCGAAAGCGCAGTTGGATAAGGAGGCGAAAAAGGAGAGAAAGCGGGAGTAGACAGTTGTCAATTAGCAGTTGGCAATAAATGCAAATAACATCTGCTAAAAGCTGCATAAAAAATACTTTCGGTGGTGTGAAATACATGCTACAGTTGAAACAATGGTTGCCGGTTTTATTTTTTGCTCTTATCTTTTCTACCCAGCTTAAAGCGGTAGATTATACAGGCGAAAATCTATTGTCTGTAATTGGAATGAATCCTTCCGCTATAGAGTTTAAACCCATTAAAGAATTTTGGTTGCTTGATAAAAATTTAGAAAACGAATATGGTGGTATTAAGTTTTTTGTTAATCCTGTTTCAGGTAAAGTAGAAAGTATAGTAATTGCAGGAGAAGGGTTTCTGTCAAACGGAAAGAAATTTTTGAAATGCTCCTCTCCTCTTCCTTATAACTTATTGTTGAGCGATGATACCGCTACGTTACGAAGTAAACTAGGAGATGGAGAAAAAGTAATGGGCAAAAATGCTTTGCGGTTTTATGTAGCAACCATTGCTATTGAAGTTTCTTACTCCAATTCAAAAGATGGAAAAATTTATTCTATCAAATTTTACAATGGTGTAAAGCCGGCAGTGGTTGTTGGTCAGGCGACCAACAACAGCAACGCAGTAAAAACAAAGTTTGATAATAAACGGAAACAACTTGAAGCAAAAGCCTACACCATGACCGATGTTCCCGTTGACAAAACGGACGTAGATATTTCACCTTTAAAAAAAGCCTTGCTCGATGTTTTTAAAGCCTACAGAGAATCCAATTTCTTCTCCATAAAAAACGGTTTGCGCAGCAGCAGTAATTTTTGGAAATACCATTACACTTATTCTACCAAACTGAAAATACCCGGAGAGAAGTACAACCTGCTTTACAGTTTTCCATTTCAAAATTCACCGCTCGATTTTGTTTCGGTAATTAAAGAAGCAGATAGTTACGATGCTTCGTTTCTATCCACATATAAAGACTTAGAGAAAAAATTGATGCGTGAGTTCCCTGATACCGAAGGCTGGATGGCTTCGTGCATTCCTAACAAAGAATCAAAGGCACTTTCCGATTTAGAATTTACCAACGACCGGTATGGTTCTATTGTGCTTGATTATTCAAAGAATCCGAACGGCAAGCATATACTTTACCTGCGGTTTCTGTTATATTCTAATTGATAAGAAGTTTTACTTCACTAATAACACCATGCCTTTACGTTCTACTTTCACACCATCGTTAGCATAAAACTGTATAAGATAGGCATAGGCACCCACTTGTGCTTCTTTCCCATGGTCGATGCCATCCCAACCAGAGGCAGGGTCGGTGGTTTCAAAAACTTTCCCGCCCCAACGGTTGAAGATAGTCATGTTGTAGCCTTGTGGGTCACCATAAATAATAGTTGGCTTAAACACGTTGTTTACACCATTGGGAGCAAAGGCTGTAGGAATATAAATAATTGGACGGTGAATAATGCATTGCTCGTTGCTCCAACTGCTCATTAAATTTTGTTGGTAGTTGGCAAGCGGCAGGTTGAGGTCGTAAACGGCTTCTATACGGTAGCAGAAAATACCGCTGGCGTCTAAGAACTGTTGCAGCGAATCGCTGTAAGCATTGGTGCCTGGCGCAAAAGTGCGAAGCAGCTGGTAAGTGCCGTTGATATTTCGGTAAAGATTGTAGCGCAAAACAGTCGCCCCTTCCAATTCAAAATCGTTCCATGTAAGGTTGGCGAGATAATAATCGAACAATTCGCCTTTAAGGCAAATTGTTTTTACATAAGGCGAAGGGAAAGTGGTTTGGCAGCTATCAAACGCCACTATTTCATAATAATATGGATTATCGGTAGTGATGATACTGGTAGAATCGTCATAGGTTTCGAAGAGGTTGAGCGGGTCTGGCGCGGGGCGTTGCCCAATGGGGTTGTAAGTTAGATTGTTAGCGCTGCGCTGAATTTTAAAGAAGACGAGTTCAGCATTAGTATCTACAAGCCAAGTAAGATTGATGTGGTTATCTAAACCAACGGTAGCATTAGTAATGTAGTTGAACTTAGGCGGTTGCACGATAGAGGCACGGGTGCATACAAAGTTACTTTTAGAGGTAATGGTACTATCGGCAGCACTCACCGCTCGTATGTAAAGGCAGATAGAATCACCATCATTAAAGTTCGTATAGTTGTAAACTAAACTGTTGGTGTCGGTGGCGCCTACCAAAGCAAAAGCACTATCGTTTCTGCTAGCCCAAATTTCATAACGCAACACACTTTGTGGCCAATTGAGATAGTTATTCCAAGCCAAATTGATTTGGTTTTGGCAAGCAACAGAAGAAGTAGTAAGGAAGATGGTGCGCTGATAAGATGTATTGAACGAACTAACCTTTCCGCAACTATCCACTGCCGAAATAGTGAAGTTGATGGATTCCGTGCTCGGGTCGGTAAACAAACCCGCTAAATCTGTAAAGGTGGTATTGAAACGTCCATAAACAGTATCCAGCGGAACAGCGTTGCCGCTACCAGGCAAATAATAATAGATGATGTAGAAATGCGTTTGTGGTGAAACACTGGGTTGCCAATTGAACACTACGTTATCGTTAGCATCGGCATCTACATTTATAATTTGCGGAGTTATGGGGCTCAAATTATTTACCGTATCGGATTGCAGAACTGTTGC
>CAMBIM010000244.1 GCA_945867505.1 Chitinophaga pinensis | reverse complement strand
AATCAGTTTGGCCAGCGTCTTTCTTTCTTCTTCAATGCACACAATAATTTTTTTGAAGAAGTAGCAAAGTTTCGCGCAGCGAGAAGAATGTGGGCGAAGATTACAACAGACTTAGGTGCTACTGATGTGAAAGCACAAATGCTGCGATTTCACACACAAACAGGAGGAAGCACACTTACTGCACAACAACCAAAAAATAATATTTCGCGTGTTACGCTTCAAGCATTGGCTGCAGTGTTAGGTGGAACACAATCACTGCATACCAACGGATATGACGAGGCACTATCATTGCCAACAGAAGAAGCAGCAAAAGTGGCCTTACGCACACAACAAATTATAGGTTACGAAAGCGGTGTAACCGAAACTGTTGACCCGCTTGCCGGTTCTTACTTTATAGAAACACTCACCGACCAGATTGAAGAAGCCGCTTGGAAATACATTCAGCGTATTGATGAAATGGGTGGAAGCGTAGCGGCTATTGAACAGGGATTTATGCAGAATGAAATTGCCCGCGCTTCATACAGTTATCAGCAGGCTGTAGAGTCGAAAGAGAAAATAATTGTGGGAGTAAATCAGTTTACTGAAAAAGAAGCAACCCCAACCGGACTTCTGCGTATAGATGATTCTATTCGCAAAATCCAGTCAGATAAATTGGCAAAGCTTCGCGCTAAAAGAGATAACGAAAAAGTTAAAGAGAGTTTGAAAAGTATTAAAGAGGCAAGTCGTGAAGAGAAAAATATAATGCCTTTTGTCATCGAAGCTGTAGAGAATTATGCAACGCTTGGTGAGATTGCCGATTCGCTGCGCGAAATTTACGGAGAGTATCAAGGATAACCCTAAATGAAAAATATTTTCTTCTCTCTTTTTCTTCTTACAGTTTCTTCCTGCACCAAACATTTTGTTACTACCGAGTATAAATTCAAAGAAGAGCGGCTTAATCCGAATTCACCAAGCGATGAAAAAATTGCTGCGATCATTCAACCTTACAAAGATTCACTAGATAAGGAAATGAATGTGGTGTTAGCTGTATCTGATACCATACTTACCAAGAGTATTCCTGAAAGCGATTTAGGAAATTTGATGTGCGATTTAGTTTTGAAAAAAAGTAAAGACTACTGTAACTGCAAAATAGATTTTACATTTTTAAACAACGGAGGAATTCGTTTGCCCAATTTGCCGAAAGGAAATATTACACTCGGAAAAATTATTGAGTTAATGCCCTTTGAAAACTTGATTGATATAATGACGGTAAACGGCAAAACCCTTGACACACTTTTTAATTACATGGCGGCAAAAGGTGGCTGGCAAGTAAGTGGCGCACGTTATGGGATAAATAAATTTCCCGGATATATAGGTGACCCAAAAGCAACTGCGATATTTATAAATGGAGAACCACTTGATTTGAATAAACAATATACAATAGCTGTCTCAGATTATCTGGCACAAGGTGGCGATAATTGCACTATGCTTTCATATCTTCCAAAAACAATTCTGAAAAAAAGTTTGCGCGATGCGATTATTGATGGATTGAAAGAAATGAATTTAAAAGAAGAACACATCAAGAGCGTAATTGACAGAAGGATTCAAATATTCAAATAGTGAAAAGGGAAACCTTCATACAAAAATCTCTTACAGCAGGAATGTTGCTTGGAGCAAGTGCATTCCCTTATGAAGCATTTGCAAAAGGCGATGCAAGAAAAATTACCATACTGCATACGAACGACCAGCACAGCCGCATTGAACCATTCCCGATGGACGGTGGGAAATACCAAGGGCTTGGTGGCTTTGCGCAACGCGCAGTGTTGCTAAATGAAATTCGTAGTCTAGAAAAAAATGTTTTGCTGTTAGATAGTGGAGATGTTTTTCAAGGCACACCTTACTTCAATAAATTTGGTGGCGAGTTAGAATTTAAGTTGATGAGCGAAATGAAGTATGATGCTGCTACACTCGGCAATCATGATTTTGATGCAGGCGTTAATGGCTTTGTAAAACAATTGCCACACGCTTCGTTCCCTTTTCTGAATTGCAATTATGATTTTACTGATACGGCTATGGAAGGCAAAATTTTGCCAAGCAAAACTTTCAAATTTGATGAGGTAAAAGTTGGTGTGTTTGGTATTGGTATAGAGTTGCAGGGTTTGGTTCCGAAAGATTTATGTAGTGGTGTGAGATACAACGACCCCATTGCCAATGCTAACAAGATGGCTAAACATTTAAAGGATGAACTAGGTTGTGATTTAGTGATTTGCCTTTCGCATCTGGGCTATAAATACGATGAGAAGAAAGTGAGCGATATGGATTTAGCCTATCAATCGCGCAACATTGATTTGATACTTGGCGGACATACACATACATTTTTCACGAAGCCCGATGAGTTCCGAAACGCAGACGGAGCAAAGGTTCTGGTGAACCAAGTAGGCTGGGCAGGAATTTATTTGGGTCGGTTAGATTTCTATTTTGAGAAGAAACAGAAAGGAATTTTAGTGGCTGATTTTCCGAAGTTAATTCGCGAAACATAATTACACGTTAATTTTTTTTCTTTAAAAAAGAAGGTTATCAGATTGTTTTTTGAATAAAAAAATAATTTTTTACCCCAGTAAAAAATACTTGAAAAACAAGAGCAGAAAAATTTTTTTGTAAACATTCTTTTCTTCATTTTCACACCGTGTTCGACACACACACATTATTTAGTACACCCATTTAAAGATTTCGTGAGCATGAAAGAAAAATCGGCAAACAGCGTTTGGAACAACTGTCTGGAAATAATTAAAGACAACGTAAGTGCACAAAGTTTTAAAACCTGGTTCGAACCGATAAGACCTGTAGAATTAGAAGAAAGCGTTTTAACCATTCAAGTCCCCTCCCAGTTTTTTTACGAATGGCTCGAAGAACATTATGTAGCCCTGTTACGCAAAACGATTAAACGCGAGTTGGGTAACAGCGCACGCTTAGAGTATCGTATTGTTGTGGAGAACTCCAACGCTAACGTTCCTTCTACAGTGGATTATCCGAACCAAAATTCTGGCAACAATCAAAACCCTGAAGTAGGCTTCCCTTATTTCTTAAGTGGAAATCAAATCAAGAATCCGTTTGTAATTCCTGGATTGAAAAAAATCAATGTTGACCCGCAACTGAATTCGAATTACAATTTCGATTCATTAGTAGAAGGTGATTGCAACAGACTAGCGCGCAGCGCAGGTTATGCAGTAGCACAAAAACCGGGCGGCACTGCTTTTAATCCTTTAGTTATTTATGGTGGTGTTGGTTTAGGAAAAACGCACCTGGCTCAAGCTATAGGCAATGAAGTGAAAGCTAACTTCCCGAACAAGACAGTATTATATGTATCGAGTGAAAAATTTACGAATCAATTTTTTGATGCCGTAAAGAATAACTCGGTGAATGACTTTGTTCACTTCTACCAATTGATTGATGTATTGTTAGTAGATGATATTCAGTTCTTCGGCAACAAAGAAAAAACACAGGATATTTTCTTCCACATCTTTAATCACTTACACCAAAACGGAAAACAGTTGGTTCTTACTACCGACCGTCCTCCGCGCGATTTAGAAGGAATGGAAGAAAGATTGCTTTCTCGCTTTAAATGGGGATTGAGTGCCGACCTTCAGGTTCCTGATTTTGAAACGCGTATTGCCATACTTGAAAAGAAAATGTATGCCGATGGTATTGAGTTACCACGCGAAGTAGTTGAGTTTGTTGCCTACAACATTAACACCAACGTTCGTGAACTGGAAGCTGCTTTGATTTCATTGCTTGCTCAAGCTTCTTTAAACAAGAAAGAAGTGGACTTGGATTTAGCCAAGAAGATTATCAAGAACTTTGTAAAGAGCATTTCGCGCGAAGTTTCTATCGACTATATTCAAAAAACAGTTTGCGATTACTTTACAGTTCCTGTTGACATGCTTCGCGAAAAAACAAGAAAGAGAATGATTGTGCAGGCACGTCAGCTTTCTATGTTCTTAGCAAAGAACTATACCAAGAACTCCTTGAAGTTTATTGGTAAGAATTTTGGCTGACGCGATCACTCTACGGTTATTCACAGTTGCCAGGCCGTTCAAAACTTAATTGATACTGA
>CAMBIM010000243.1 GCA_945867505.1 Chitinophaga pinensis | reverse complement strand
AGAATTACGCATAGCACGGCTGATTTCACCTCGCATGATATTCGTTTGTATCCCGATTCAATGTTAGGAACAACCGATACGATTAGAATTGCAAAAACATTTGAAGGTGTAAAAACTCCTTCGGTATTCGGTACATCAGAAAAGATTTTCTGGAGACCAAAGGCTGATAGTATGCACATCAACATGATGAACAAAGAGCAGCCGTTTACCATGTATGATGACAGCACTACATCGTTCAAAGGAAACCTGTTGCTCACTGCTAAAGATTTGCGTGGTAACGGTTTGTTAGATTGGAGCGAAGCAACATTAGAGTCGAAAGACTTTGCGTTCCACACCATGGATTTAGCCGCAGATACTGCTGCACTGAATATTAAATCTACCGGTGATAAGGTGACGTTTAAAACACCGAACGTAAATGCCAAGGTTGATTTTAAAACGCGTATTGGCGATTTCGTATCTAACCAAAAAAATATTCCTACCGAGTTTTCCTATAACCAATACACCACCGCCATCAACCAGTTTAAATGGTTTATGGATGAAAAGATTCTTGACTTTAAAGCCCCACCGGGCGGACCGGGAGAATACTTTACATCTACCAGACCGGACCAAAAAGGGTTGAAGTTTTTGGGTAAGCGCGCTACGTATAGTTTGATTACCTCGGTATTGCGTGTAGAGCAGGTTCCTGAAATAAGAGTGGCTGATGCTAGTGTAATACCGGACAGCGGGGTTGTAATTATTGAAGCCGAAGCTAAAATGCACCAATTAGTCAATGCCACTATTGTTGCCGATACCATCAACAAGACGCACCGCATTGAACACGCCACAGTAGATATTTACAGCAAAGAAGAACTGAAAGGTTTCGGTGAATACAAATACAACACTAAAGACATTAAAGAGATTATCACCTTTGATGATATTACCTGCAAGAAAGAAAGAGAAGGTGAGCGCAAAAAGGCGCACGACATTTGGCAGTTAACCGCCAAGACAACAATTGATAAAGAGAAAAACTTTGTGATTTATCCGAATGTGAGCTATACCGGTGATGTAAACTTGCTTTCATCTAACAAGCTGCTCAACTTTAAAGGTTATGCGGCTATTGGTTTAAAACATGCGGGTGCAAATACCTCTGACTTTTTAATCGACCAGGATGTAAACCCTGATAAGTTGGAGTTGAAATATAACACCGAAACTAAGAATGCTAACGGAAACTATGTAAGCGCGGGTATTCACTTAAACGCGTTAGAAGAAGCACAGGAAATGTATCCTACTTTCTTGGGTTCGAAGAAAGACCCGAATGATATTACGCTTTTCAAAACAAACGGTATTGCCACCATCAATGCTGCGGGCGAATATCAATATGGCGATGAAAAGAAGATTAAAGACAAAGCACCGCGCGGAAACGTTTTGACTTACGATGACAAGAAAGGAACAGCTAAAGCAGAAGGCGATTTTGATTTAGGTGTAAAGTTCGGATTGATAAAAACCAAAGCAGTTGGTTATGCCGATGTAATGCTGGATAGCGCGAAATATAAGTTCAACTTAACTTTTGGTATTGATGCCAACATTGACCCTAAACTTCAAGAGCGTTTAGAGTTTTATATGGCGGGCGATAATGTGGACTTAGCCGATGTTAACTACGAAACCGAAAAGCAACGCAAGGCTATTCAAATGCTTACCGATGAAAAGGACGACAAGAAGCTGTTGGAAGAATTTGAAAAAGTGCCGGTGCTGGTTAAACGCCCTAAAGACTTTAACTTCAACTTAGTTTTCAGCGATGTAAACTTTGTTTACGATTCATTTGATGTATCGCTGCGCTCGGTGGGTAAAATTGGCGTGGCTATGATTGGCAAAAAAGCAATCAACAAAAAGCTGGAAGGTTATATTGAGTTCCAGTACAAAGGCGGAGCCGATGTGTTTATCATCTATCTTCAAACCGGAACTAAAGACTGGGTTTACTTCGAATATCATCCCGGAACGCTGGGGGTGCTTACTTCTTATGATGATATTAATACCGGTTTGGGTGCTATTGCTCCTGACAAGCGGAGAGTTACCGGAGAGAACAAACGCTTTTACATGTATACTCTTGGTTCCAGCATGAATAAAGCTGACTTTGTTGGCTACATGGCAGATAAAGCCAAAGGCATTAACCGCGAGCGTGTGGTGGAAGAAATAGCATTACCGGTAGATTCAAACATGATGTATGGCGATTCAACTTATGTGCCGGATAACATTACACCGGAGCAAAGACAGGATTTAAAACAACAGGAGGAGATAAACAACATTGAGCAGATGAAGATGAGTAACCAAAACATCCTCTCCGGTCCGCCACCTGATAGAAACAAACCGAAGGAAGAACCTAAACAGGAAACGCCTGTGCAGGAAACTCCGAAAGAAGAGGTGAAGCCTGAAACGCCTAAACAGGATGAAATAAAGATAGAGGAAGTGCCGCAGGAAGAGCCTAAGAAAAAGAGCAAGAAGAAAGGTAAGGCTGATGCAGAAACGGAAACCACGCAACCGGAAGCACCAAAAGTAGAAACACCGATGCAGGAAGTTACGAAAGAAGAGCCGAAGGTGGAAACGCCTAAGCAAGAGGAACTGAAAATAGAAGATCTGCCACAAGAACAGCCAAAGAAAAAGAAGAAAAAAGGCAAGGGCGATGCAGAAACTGAAACTACGCAGCCGGAAACTCCGAACGTAGAAGCCCCTCCAGTGCAAGAAACACCGAAAACAGAAGAGCCGAAATAATATTTGTTTAGTTTGAGTTGTAAGGGCGCATAGGTTTATTGCTTATGCGCCCTGACCATTTCTCGCCTTCCCGGTGGACCGGGTATTTTCTCAATAGTAAAACCTGCTTCTTCCATAGCTCTGCGCACTACCACTTTAGAGCTATAGGTAACCAGTATTCCGTTTAATTCAAGTGCATCATACATCTTCCTGAATACTTCTGCGCTCCATATTTCGGGCTGGTGGGTGTAGGCAAATGCATCAAAGTAAATAATGTTGAATGCGGAATGCGGAATGTTGAATTGAAATACAGATTCATTTATTTTCTTGAAAGAGAAGTGTGGCGTAACTTGATGCGTTTCGTTCCACCTTACTAAGTGCAATGAGTGATACGGACCGTAGCAATATTCGTAGCCTAACTGTTGGGTATAGTTGAGGGCCTTGATGATATCAATATCTACCGGATAGAATTCAATGGTGGTGTAATCTATTTTAATGTTGCGCTTTTCTGCTTCCAGCATGGTAAGCATAGCATTAAGACCGGTGCCAAAGCCAAGTTCGAAAATGCGAATAGCCACCCCATCTGCCCTTCGGGCATCTTCCCCTATAGGGGAAGAAAGCACATACTCCAGTCCTTCCTTAATGAATACGTATTTCGATTCTTCTATTGCTCCGTGGCGCGACTTATACACTTCGTTAAACTGTTCGGAGAATAAGGTGTGCGAGCCGTCACCGGTGGTAATTATCTGCATAGCTCTTTTAAATCAAATTTACTTAGCTTCTTCTATCTTCTTCAACAGCTTCTCGGTTTCATCTGTTTTTTCGCCAGAAGCTTTGCCCAGTTCAATGGCTTTTGTAGCGTAGACTTTTGCTTCATTATAATCCTTTGCTTTATAAAGCAAAGCTGAGTAGGTATCCATGGTAGGATACTCCTGCTTTTTATCTACTACTGTTTTCATCCAGCCGGTGGCTTTCTTAACTACTTCTGCATCATCGCATTTTTCGTAAACCGTCCACGACCAATCGTTAAGGTAGCTGCTTTCGTATCCTTTAGCAGCAATAAACAAATCTACCTGCTGTGCCATGTTCTTCCAATCGGCAGTGCCTTTGTAATACGATAAACGATATAGGTTTTGATTAGTGCCTGTGCTATCGGGGCTATACTTATCTGCAAATGCAAGCGTAGCATTCAAATCGGTTTCGGCTTTACTTTTAATAGCATTGTTCAGCAACTTATTGGTAATAGAACCAATGGCATCATCTATTTCGCCTTTGCCGTAAAGGGTTTCATACTTAGCTTTATTATCTAACAGCACGGTGCGGTTAGTTTCGTTCAGCAATCCCGCAAAGCGCGACAGCACACTGTAGTTTATTTCCGTAAACAAATCAGTC
>CAMBIM010000242.1 GCA_945867505.1 Chitinophaga pinensis | reverse complement strand
AAGTTCGGCTGAAAGCTTTGCAAGGACTTTTGGTTTAATATTCATAGTTCAATTTTTTAGTTATTCCGCATATAATTCAAAATAATCCTCCGGATTCTGTGACAGATAATCTTTTTCTGCTCTGAACATTCGCCTGATCATGGCTGTTATTCTTTTCTTTTCGGGTCCCACTACCTTCGGAGGTTGATTTTTGAAAAAGTCATTTATTAAACCGATAGTTAGTGTCTCGTAGCAATCGATTTTCTCTAATTCCAGGGCTGTTTTTTCTTTCATTTTTTGAGATTATGTGTTGTGTTTAAGAATTCATTTTTCTCATAGATGCAGCTGTTCTCTGAGTTTTGCATCCAACTCCTGTATACCCGTTTGCAGGAAAAGAATCTGACCCGGTGCATATTCAAACAAGATATCGTTCACAAACAAACTGCCTATAGTGTTCCGCTTGAAATAAAGAAGCAGTTTCTTTTCTCTGATCTTTAAACGAGCCGCCTGTTCAGGGTTAGGCTTAAAATTTGGATCCCAGTTGCAGGTACGAATAGCCCATAATTCTCTTATATTCTTTTCCACCTTTCCCGGGATATCCTCCCCCAATTGCACCAGGCGTTTCTCACTGATTTTAAATTCCAGCTGGACCGTTTTTTTGAATTCCAGAAGATCGGCAAATGGTGGCCAAACAGGTTCATATAGGCTATCGTAAATATTTAACGATAGAAGATACTGATTCAAATTTCTCATCAGTTCGCTGAGCTGTTTCTTTCTCAGAGTTTGAATATCGTTCTGTGTGGGTAGGTTGTCGGGGAAATACTTTGGCAGAGGATTTCCGCTATTGTTTCTCCTTTTCGATTTTCTGACTGCATCGTAAAAAACATTTTTAGGAACATAACCATCACTGATATGAAGTCCTTTCCGGTCTTCTTTTCCAATATTCGCATTAACCGGTGCCGGATCATGCCGGTAAGCCTGTAGATATTCATTCGGACTGGCCTCCAGTAATTCCTGCTCGTGCTTATACATCCGTTTATATCGAATAAGCATTTCCTGCTTCATCTCTTCGTTCAAATTATTAGGAAATAAACGGGCATACTTACTGACCATCTCCTCCACCAAACGAAAGCAGTTCAATAATTTTTGTCGTTCTATGTCAATCTCGTTCATTAGTATTCATTTTAATGTCATGGAATCATTTCCATGCAATAGTTAAATGCCTTTTCATTGATCTCTCTGGCTACTCCGGATAAGTTACCGAAGTGCTGCTTAGTGTTCCTGATTTCATGAGAAGTATACCAGGTTACTCCGTTCATCAGCCCAAAGGCATTCATTCCCAGATCTCTGGTTTCTCTCGTAATTGAATCCTGCAACAGCACACCATTGTTAGAAGAAAGAATCTGTTTAGCTCTCTCCTGATCTGGTAACATGCGGTCAGTGTTCAGCAGATATATTACCATCTGGTCAATCAATTTTCTGTTCACTTTTTTTCTTTCCAGTGCTTCGAAATTTGTGTAGAGCGTTCTTCTTCCAATCTCGTATTGCTCCTTTAATTTCAGAACAAACTCTTTTTCAAAATCAAAAGAACCTCGGTGAAAGGTTTTGTATAAAGGAGTGATGGATGAAAATTGGTTTTCACAGCGGATAAGGTTTTGAGTCGTGCCGATAAAAAGCCGTCTGCTTCCATCATGTGAATTACCTATCACAAAATATTCTGCCAGCTCCAGACCATTCAGTTTTAATCCCGGTGTAAGGTTCCGGATAAACGCCATCACCAGTTTACCTCCTTTAAACTCTTCATATCCCTCCACCCGGAAATGACCTGACTTTTCGATGGTGTGGCATAGCTTGATGAGTTCACGGTTTGCCAGTGGCTTATACCGGTCGCTGACATAACCCAATACAGCGTTGTTGTCGTTGCGCATAATAGCTCTTGTGTTTGTTTCAATACCGGTAATTGTTTTCAATGGCTGGACTTTGATTTCCCAGCTGAGTTCTTTTTTTGGTTGCTTTTTCATGATGATTATTTATGTTTTTGGTTAGAAATCAGTTAACCACTATTAATACTTCACGGGCTATTTTCTCGAGCGATACGCCATAGAAGTTGAAATAGTTATTCGGACGAGCAGCTTCCCGTTCTATAATGTCGATAGCTTCAATATCATTTGGCAATGCCGGGAAGTAAAGCGTGTAATACAAACACTGTTTGGCATTTTTATACCAGTGTCTGGAAGGAGCAACAGGTATATTCACGGCCTGTATCATCGTCATTTCAATATTGGTTGACACTGGTCTTATAAATGTTCCCGGTTCAATACGAACCCAGCCACCGTTATCGTAAATCCTGCTTGCCCGATGAACAAAATCAATACGCGTAAGGTCTTCTTCCTGAACAATTCTCAGTATCTCTATGGAATCTTCTTTACCATCCCAGGCAATAGGGTTGTAAATGATTTTTACTTTTTTCTCTGTGTAGGGTTGCTCTAATTCTTTCATTGTTTCTTATTTTATGAAACAAAGGTAATGTAGTAGAACGCATTGTATCTGCGCTTTACTATTTAGAGCAAAAAAATTACAGAAGTTTGATGGCTTCGCTGATTCTCAGCTGTATATCGTAGAAATTAAAATCGGTTCCATCCGAGTTTTCCTTTTCTATCAGCTCGATTTTGCAGGTTTTGAATGGAATAGGTGGAAAGTATAGACTGAAATAAAGCCAATCCTTAGTTGTTTTGAATTCGTACTTAGTGTTTCCCTTGGGAATGTTCTCTGTTCCCGTGATAGTAAGTTTATCGTCATCGGGTAAAACACGGATATACGTTTTTTCTGACATTCTCACCCAACCACCCTTGTCGTAATAATCGGTTGCCTGATAGCCTAAATCTATCCGGGTGTGCTCTTTATCCATAATGATTCGGAGCAATTGCACATAGGTGCAAGTTGTTTTATGTACCGGTGCGCTGAAAAGATATTTAGCCGAAGAGTCGCTCATTATTGGCTGCGGTTTTATTCATCATTTTAATTTCCTCTTTTATCCAGTCAGGATTTAAAACCACCAGTTTTGTGCTATGCATGAAAAAGTCATTAAGCAACTCTAAAGTTGGGACTACTTCTATTCTAAAATCAACAGTTCCATATTCATGATATTTAATAATCCGTTGGGAATGATGCATTGGGTTAGCAATAAAGTAATTGCTCAGTCTTGGATTAACCCGGAAATCTATGCGCTGCTTCTTACGCCCTTTTAAAGGCAGCACACCATACAAATCCTTTAAAAAATAATCAGGATCAAATTTTTTATCCTCTGTGAACTGCCGGTTCAGCATTAAGGGATCGTATATCCTGTCAATGCCAAAAGTTCTTACTTCTTTGTGTTTTTCTGAATAACCGATTACATACCAACGGTTATGAAACTCCTTGAGCATGTAGGTATGCAAAATAACTGCACTGAATTGTCTTTTATCGTAGGAATAATGAACGAAGGAAACCGGGTTTCTATTTTGTGCTGCCTCTGTAAAGAACTCAAAATACTGAAAACCTTTATGCGCTGAAGGGCGCTCAATATCAATGATGGGGTAATGATTTTTTTGCGGCTGACCGTAATCTACTTTTAGTGCGGTATCAATTTTATGAACAGCATCATTAAAATACTGGCTTACACGGGTGCCGGAAAAAACTTTCATTAAATCTGCTGCCTGATGTAGTGCTTCTAATTCATCGCTGTTTAACGGAACCCTTTTAATAGAGAAATCGGGATCATCGTAATAATACCCGTTATGACTTTTGCTGAATTTAATGGGGGCAGGAGAGCCCATTATGCCCTCTTTCATAACCTTAATATCTTTCTGCAACTGCGAAATTGAAAATTGCTTTTGCAGTTTCTCCTCGCAGGTTGTTATCAAATCTTCCATGCTCGGATACTTCCTGCGCTTATTGGTAAGGCAGTCGTCTATGATATTATATCGAGCATAGGCGAGTTTATTGAGAGGCATAATAACTACATTTCCAGATTTGCAATTTTCAAAAGGGTCAGCTAAATTTTAAATACTTGTTTTCAATTAATTCTTTGGGATCAAGGTCAATTTTATCTGTTAATTCCTTATCAGTCGGATTAGGAGTATTCGGAAATAATAAATCAGAGAACTTTTTCCCC
>CAMBIM010000241.1 GCA_945867505.1 Chitinophaga pinensis | reverse complement strand
TAAATCGTTCACCACCGGCACAAAGTATTGCGTTACCTTCAGCGTATCTATGTATTGTATGCCGTTGCTCTTAGTCAAATACAGTTCAAGCGAATGAATGTTCCAGTTATCTTCTACAATGCTTAATACCCCGCTAAAGCATGGGTCGGCTTTGCGCTTGGGTGTAACCAAAATTTTGTTGATGAGTCTATCGCCCTCTTTATACGCGCCCAACATTCTGAAATTGTAATAGAAAAAAGTGTTTTCTGAAAGCGGAGAAATAAACGGACGCTGTGCGATAAAAGGAATGGTAATACTGCGGTCGTAGAAGTTAAAATAGAAGTTTTGTGCCGAGTTGAAGGTAAAGCCATTGGCTCTACCACTTACCTTGCTGCTGTAAACCACCTCGCGAAACTTGCCCGGCTTTTTGTAATACAACCGGCTCTGCGATTCGCTTAAATAAAGAATACCCGAATTGTTTGGTCCGGTAAGCAAACCTGTGGTGTTTATCTTCTGCCCCAATATGCGGCTAGGTGCCGAAAGAATACGCTGCATTCCCTTTACATACGCATCGCACGAATAGCTTTCTACGGCATTCAAAAAGTATTTGCGCTTTTCAATAGCTTTACGGATAACGGCAATGGCAGGGTCTTCGTTACCATTAATTATTACATCTCGCACTTCGTATTGCAGTTCTTCGAGCGTAACATCTAATTCCACATCGCGCTGAACGTTCACCACCTCTATATGTTGCTTGTAACCGAGGTGCTGAAAAACCAATTCGTGATTCCCAGCAGGCAAATCAAACTGATATTGTCCTAGACTGTTTGCTGCAGTGCCGTTACTTGTTCCTTTTTCATAAATGTTTACGTAGCCGAGCTTTTCGTGCTTAGTGCCATATACCGTTCCGTGAACAGAAAAGGCGGTTACAATTTTTGTAAGAAGAAGAAACAGAAATAGAGAAGCAATACGCATGTAGAATGAATATAAAGAATTTATAACACGACTAATTTATAAAGGAATATTCCCGTGCTTCTTTCTCGGCAGTTTAACTGCTTTGTTTTCCATCATCTTAAACGCACGGATAAGTTTAGCGCGGGTTTGCGATGGCTCTATTACTTCATCCACAAAACCGCGAGCGGCTGCTTTGTATGGGTTGGCAAAGTTTTCGGCATAGGCATCTACCACTTCTTTCAGCTTTGCTACTTTATTTTCTGCCGAGGAAATTTCTTTCTTGAAGATAATTTCTGCCGCGCCCTTGGCTCCCATCACCGCAATTTCGGCATTAGGCCAGGCGTAGTTCATATCGGCACCAATGTGTTTGCTGTTCATTACATCGTAAGCACCGCCATAAGCCTTGCGCACAATTACCGTAATCTTTGGAACCGTTGCCTCGCTGAACGCATACAACAATTTTGCACCATTAGTTATAATGCCATGCCACTCCTGGTCGGTGCCCGGCAAGAATCCTGGAACATCAACTAAAGTAAGAAGAGGGATATTAAAGCAATCACAGAAGCGCACAAAGCGCGCGCCCTTCTTGCTTGAATTAATATCTAACACTCCCGCCAAAACGGCAGGTTGATTGGCCACTACACCAATGCTTCTACCGCCAATGCGCGCAAAGCCCACTACAATATTCTCTGCATAATCTTTGTGCACTTCATGGAAAGAATCTCCATCTACAATCTCTGTAATTACTTCGCGTATATCGTACGGTTGATTCGGGTTAGCCGGTATAACGGTATTCAGTTTTTCACGCACTTCATTGCCTTCTTCGTAATCATATACCGGTGCCTGCTCATCGCAGTTTTGCGGCATATAACTAACTAAGCGTTTAATGGAGTTGATGCACTCCACTTCGTTAGCATAAGTAAAATGCGTAACACCACTTTTGCTGGCGTGTGCGTATGCCCCACCCAGTTCTTCGCTGGTTACATCTTCATGCGTTACCGTCTTTACTACGTTAGGGCCGGTAACAAACATGTAAGAAGTCTGTTCCACCATCATAATAAAATCGGTAATAGCAGGCGAGTAAACTGCTCCACCGGCACATGGCCCTAAGATTGCCGAGATTTGCGGGATAACTCCGCTAGCCACTGTGTTGCGGTAAAAAATATCGGCATAGCCGCCCAGCGAAACCACACCTTCCTGAATACGCGCACCGCCCGAATCGTTTAAACCAATAACCGGAGCGCCATTCTTCATGGCCAGGTCCATAATCTTGCAAATCTTCTCGGCATGAGTTTCGGAAAGCGAACCACCGAACACGGTAAAGTCCTGGGAGAAAACATAAACAATTCTACCATTGATAGTTCCGTAACCGGTCACCACACCATCGCCCAGATAAATTTCTTTATCAATACCAAAGTCGCGGCCACGGTGCTCTACTAATGCGCCTATCTCTTCAAAGCTGCCGGCATCCATCAACAAATCTAAACGCTCGCGCGCGGTAAGTTTTCCTTTTTTATGCTGGTCGTCAATTCGCTTTTGTCCGCCACCGAGTAATGCCTGTTCCTTCTTTTTGTTTAACTTTTCTACTTGCTCTTTCATTTGTATCTGTTGATTTTAATCGGACAAATGGAATGCCCGCCATTGTATTCATCTTTTTAATTGAACTGCGGGCATTTCATTTATTGTTCTATGTAGTTGTTTCTTTAAATTTTATTCCGTAGTCCTGCAACTCGGCCAATATAGGATTATAGATTTCAGGATACTTAGGCATCAGCACTCCGCGCCTTTTTACCTCTCCGTTCAAAATCATTTTGGTAACCATAGCCACCGGCAAGCCAACTGTAGTTGCCATAGCGGTATGCTCTGCGTTTTTACCCACGTAAACTAAACTCGATTGCAGCTTCTTCTGCTTGTTGGCTTTATCTTTATATGTAATTTGATGAACCATTACCACCATGTCTTTATCCTTCGGCTTCATCACCCATCTCTCTTCCAAAACCTGTTGCAATATTTTTGCCGGGATAATAGTTGACTCTTTATGAGTTAAGAAAGCGGATAGCGCAGAAGTAGTTGAAAGTAAATCTTCTGTGTTCCTATCAGAAATAATAGTTGAAGAAGAAATCAGTTTATTATGCTTCTTCTTAAACTGGCTATAATCCAGTTCTTCTTTCTTAGTATATCCTAATTGAACAAATAAATCCCATCCCCGACAAAAAGGTGGTTTACGTAAAGTGCCGCGATACATGGTCTTTACTCCCTTTAATCCATACTCCTGAACATACTTTAGCGAATCTCGGTTCGGGTAGCTTTCAAACTTGCCGTTGCCTTTTACTTCTATCTTAGTCGGCTCTTTGAAAAGATTCTCATATTTCAACTTCACCTTCTTACAGTTCTTCAAATACTGAATAGCGCCATCGCCCTGCCCTGCTAAAATCACATTGCGCGGGTTCCAGGTAAACTTATAATGCCAAAGGTTATCATCGCTCTCGGGTGCTACCAAACCTCCGCAATGCGATTCGTAACCAATGATGGTATTACCGTTTGCTTTTAGCTTGTCAATCAACTGCATAGAGCTCATGTGGTCGATGCCCGGATCGAGCCCCATCTCATTCATAAAAATCAAACCGTTCTTCTCCACCTCGGCATTCACTTCGCGCATAGCATCGCTGATATAAGAAGGCGTAACCAGATTCTTCTTTAGCTTAATACAATCTTTAGCAACCACTAAATGCAGCGATGCCGGAAGCATAGAAATAACAATATCCGCCTCGCTGATAAGTGCCCTCCTCTCCTTTTGCTTTTGCAAATTAAAACCAATTGCTTTTGTATTAGCCCTACCTTTTGTTTTTTGCAAGGCAAGCTCGGCAGTAATATCTGCCACGGTAACCTGCCACTTTTCTTTTCGAGCATGTTTTACCAAATAGTCAATCAACGCAATGGATGATTTACCGGCACCGAGGATGAGAATGTTACGCATAGCAGTAGCAATAATAAAAGTTTAACCTTTACCTGTAACAGATTTTAGAACCGGGCACTACACAATTATTTTTACACTTTCGCACCCGAACTAATTAATACATAAACACAACAAACTATGATTTGGAAAGTAAAGCCCAGCCAGGAATGGATGAAAACGTTTACACAAAAAAACATGAGCGATTTCCTGAGCATTGAAATAACCGAAGTAGGTGACGATTTTATTACCG
>CAMBIM010000240.1 GCA_945867505.1 Chitinophaga pinensis | reverse complement strand
TTTTATCCGAAGAAATTTGCGTTTCCATAGAAATTAAACGCTGCACCAACTGCACCGATGACATTTCCAGCGAGAAAATAGCTACCGGTTTTTTATGTTCAATAGCCGCGTTACGCGCCAACGCCAAAGTAAAAGCCGTTTTTCCCATGGCAGGACGAGCCGCCAGAATAATTAAATCACTCTTCTGCCAGCCACCTGTCATTTTATCCAGGTCGAAGAATCCCGAAGGCACACCGTTCAAGTGGTCTTCGGTATTGTTCATGCGTATGTCAAGTTCTTTTAATTCTTCAGCAAGGATTGAAGCAATGTCTTCCGAATTTCTTTTCAGGTTGTTTTCCGCAATGCTGAAAAGATTTTTTTCGGCACGGTCAAGCAGTTCAAATACATCGGTAGTGTCTTCGTAAGCATCTTTAATTACCTCGGTAGAAGTAGAAATAAGCTGGCGCTGAATATATTTTTCGGCAATTAAACGAGCGTGGTACTCTACGTTAGCAGCCGAACCAATTTTGTTTGTCAGTTGCGCCACATAAAAAGGACCACCGGCCGATTCTAAGTCTCCGTTCTTCTTCAACTGCTCCGTTACGGTCAACAAATCGATAGGCGCCTGATTTTGATAAAGCAGGCGAATAGCCTTCCAGATACGTTGGTGAGCATCCACATAAAACGATTCGTCTTTTAGAATGTCGCTGATGTCGTTAATCGCATTCTGCTCAATCATTACCGCGCCAAGCACTGCCTCCTCCAGTTCTTTTACCTGTGGTGGAAGTTTGCCATAATCCAATACGTTTTGGTCAGAAGTTGATTTTCTGGCAAAGGTTTTTTTTGCTATTTCTATAGAGTCTGCCATGGGTTATTTAGTCGTTGTAAAGAGCCATTAATCACTCTTTGTTCATTTTTTAAGGGTTGCAAAAAAGCATTTTTGAAAACTTAAATCAAAACCTTGTTGGTTGTTTATTTCCAAACGTTCCACCAACAGTTCTTCGCCAGTTTTCAACATTTTGAAGATACGAAATAGGAAATAGAAGGATTGCACAATGTGTGCAGAAATAAAAACGGACTGTGGGGTTTTAGAGCCGCTTATTTAAACGCATCCAACCCGGTAATATCCATACCTGTAATAAGCAGGTGAATATCGTGTGTGCCTTCGTAAGTAATTACCGTTTCCAGGTTCATTAAGTGACGCATTACCGGAAACTCGCCTGTAATACCCATGCCGCCTAAAATCTGACGGGCATTTCGGGCAATATCCAAAGCAATTTCGCAACTGTTGCGCTTTGCCATGCTTATCTGCGCGGCAGTAGCGCGTCCTTCATTCTTTAAAACTCCTAAGCGCCAAACCATCAATTGTGCCTTGGTAATTTCGGTAATCATTTCTGCCAGTTTCTTTTGTTGTAACTGAAACTGCCCAAGCGGCTTGCCGAATTGGATTCTCTCTTTTGCATAACGCAAAGCAGTATCGTAGCAATCCAATGCCGAACCAATAGCTCCCCAAGCAATACCGTAACGTGCGGTCGATAAGCAACCAAGTGGTCCTTTAATACCTGAAACATTCGGCAACAAATTTTCTTTCGGAACCTTTACATTATTAAACACCAACTCACCAGTTATGGATGCGCGCAAACTCCACTTGCCATGAGTGGTTGGAGTAGAAAACCCTTCCATGCCGCGCTCTACGATTAAACCGTGAATCTTTCCGGCTTCGTTCTTTGCCCATACCACAGCAAGGTTGGCTAAAGGCGCATTGCTAATCCACATCTTTGCTCCGTTCAGCAAATAATGGTCGCCCATATCTTTAAAATTGGTTTCCATTCCTGCCGGGTTAGAACCGTGATTCGGCTCGGTTAAACCAAAGCAACCGAACAACTCCCCGCTGCCCAGTTTAGGCAAATATTTTTTGCGTTGCTCCTCGCTACCGTATTTGTAAATAGGATACATAACAAGCGACCCCTGAACAGAAGCAGTAGAACGAATACCGGCATCGCCACGCTCTAATTCCTGCATAATAATGCCATAAGAAATTTCATCTAAGCCACCACCGCCATACTCGGCTGGTAAACTTGGACCGAAAGCACCAATCTGCCCCAGTTCTTTAATCAAGTGCTTAGGAAATTCAGCACGTTGAGCATAGTCTTCTATAATAGGGCTAACACTTTTCTTTACAAAATTGCGAACCGTTTCTCGGATAAGTTTGTGTTCGGTGGTCAATAAATCGTCAATGTTATAGTAATCGTGTCCGTTATATAAATCGCTGCGCATAGTTATTTTTTTTAATCAAGGCGAAAATAAAAACAAATGAGTGTGATGGAAACTGAACGGCAAAATGCATTACTTCGCACAAAATATAAATATGGGTTTAATTGCAGTTGAAGGCTTACAGTTTTATTCGCACCACGGATATTATAAAGAGGAACAGGTGCTTGGCGGAAAGTATATTGTAGATATTTACATGAAGCTGAACATTGATGAAGCCTCTGCAACGGATGATTTAAGCAAGACCATCAACTACGAAGAAATTTACCAGCTTACAAAAACTGAAATGGAAGTTCACGCCAAACTGATAGAGCATGTTTGCAAGCGTATACTCGATAAAATAAAATTAAAATATCCGAACCTCGACCACGTCAGAGTTAGAGTAAGTAAACACAACCCGCCTTTAAAAGGAAGTGTAGAGCGTGTTTATGTAGAGTTAGAAGAGTAGTTCATTTTGAGAATTTATCTTGAAAATAATTTTTATAAAGCGGACAGAATGAACCTGCGTTCATAGTTGGTTCCACTTCTTTTTTGTTGCTTAAAAATTATGCAGGTTTGAAAACTTGAATAGTTTTGCGTTCCCAATTTTTAAAATTGGTCGGGTGGCCGAGTGGTTAGGCTCAGCTCTGCAAAAGCTGCTACAGCGGTTCAAGTCCGCTCCCGACCTCATTAAGTGTTTTTAAGCGGCTCATAATCAATAGATTGTGAGCCGCTTTTTTTATTGGGTGCGGTGATGGGTGCGGTATTTGTCCTTTCTGGTTGCTTTCATACAAAAGATATGGTGCAATTTCCCTTTCGAAAGATTTATTTAAAATAGAGATAGAAGAATGCCGCCTGAAAAGGAATAAAACGGCAGATATTAAAATTAGATTTCTTTTACGTAAACATTGTCATCAAAAATTCCTTAACCGATTGTCCTTTTTGCTTCACTTTGCTTGAAATTTCTTTGAGCGAAGGATGTGGAGTGCAATGTTTATTACACGAAGCAGAAACAAAATACGACCGCAATTCACCTAGTTCCTGCAATTCCTTCTTACGGTCGTGCTTTACATATTGGTCATAATATTTTCCCGAAGTTTTAGATACATGCTCTTCGTGAACACGTTTGCTTTCTATAATATTCGTACCAAAGACTAAATGTCGTCTTTCATTAACCGGCTCGTATCTGGATAGTGCTCTCAATGTTATTAGTTAAACTTTGAAACACAAAAATATCACCGGCTTCTGTCAGACTGTTACACAATTTGTAGAAAGTCTTACATCAGTCACACCTTCTTAGGCATAATTATTTTTTTTACAACGGTGCTTAGTCGCGGTTAGGAATCATTACAATATCTCGAAACATGTGAATGATGTAAATCATGCGAAGAATTATGTAAGGCATCCGTTATTGCAACTTATATTTTCGTTAGCCTTGTTGGAAATTCATAATAGCAGTAGAAGATAATCATGAAAAATTCAATCCTTACTATCAACGGGGGCTCTTCAAGCATCAAGTTTGCTTTGTATGAAGCAGAAGAATCGCTGAAGCAATTGTTAAGCGGTCAGATAGAAAGTATTGGCTCGGGAAATTCGAAATTCACTTATACAAACTCAAACCTTAATCAAAAGAACAGTATTGACATCAATACCGTTGACTACAATGCCGCAACAAATTTTCTAATCGACTGGTTGGAGAAGCAGGAAGAGTTTAGTTCGATAAATTCTATTGGGCATAGAATTGTTCATGGTATGAACCATACTAAGCCAACAGTTATTACTGAAGAATTAATATCTGAGTTAAAACAAATCAGCGCATATGACCCTGAGCATTTGCCGGGAGAAATAAAATTGATTGAAGCGTTTCAAACACGATTCCCTTCGTTGGTTCAAATTGCCTGTTTCGATACATCCTTTCACACCACCATGCCACCGGTTGCAAAAAGATTA
>CAMBIM010000239.1 GCA_945867505.1 Chitinophaga pinensis | reverse complement strand
CAAATGCAGTACCCTGGCTGATATCAGCACTGGACTATGCAGTGAGCCAAACCTTTATGGCTGACCTTAAACTAAAGCAAAACCCTGCCCGAAGTACGATGAGCGATGGTAATAAGAATCGCCACTGGCAAGTGTTTGAGTGGTTATATTTTAAGCTTCTATAGCATTATGAACAGGTAATAAAAGCCAAACACCGGGTCGATATCATAGCGCAGGTAAAACACCACACCATCAAGATTATAGACAGCACGACTATCAGCCTATGTCTTAGCCTGTTTGACTGGGCCAGGTTTCGGACAGCTAAAGGAGGCCTTAAAATTCACATCTGCTGGGATGATACCTTGCAGCTGCCACGCATGACAGTAGGGGATTTGAGCAACAGGTATTCCGGAAAGACACTATTATATTGGAAGACAGAGGCTATTTTGACTTTGCCTTAATGCTGGCTCGTATCAAAGCCAAAACTATTTTTGTCAATTACCAAGTTACTCCAGTTAATCTTCCCCCGTTTTCAGCACTTTCTTTACAAGCTCCAAAGATTTTTGAAATGTGTAGGGCATCGTCTATATGAACTTTCGGAGTTTCATTACCTAAAACGGATTGAACAAAATTATTCAACTGCAATTTGAGCGTCTCCGTGTATTGAATATCCGGAACAAGAATATCTCCTCCTCTTACTGCCATTTGAAACTCTCCGAAGTCCCCTTCGGGAAGATTGTAGGAGCGATCTCGCTTAAAAATTTTTACTTTTTCTGAAAGTGAAGTGTCATCAAACACAATCATCATTTTGGAGCCAATGATGTTTAGCTTTCTTTCTTTAATCGGATGAATCCAAGAAACATGAATAGTTGCGTGAATTTTTGACGGAAAGAAAAGTGTAATGTATGCCGTATCACTGAACTTTTTACTCTCATAATTAAAATGCGTCATTGAAATGGCTTCGGGCTTTTCATTCAACAAATAAAGCAAAATTGAGAAGTCATGCGTTGCTAAATCTTCGGTGACCGATGCATCGGATCGGATGGTACCGAGTCCAGTGCGCTGAAAATTGAAATAGTAATTGTTTCCAAACTTGCCCGAGTTCAGAAATTCTTTAATAAATTGAATACCCTGATTATAAATAAAAACATGCCCCGGGAAAAAATATAACTTATTAAGAATAGTTATTTTTTTTAATTCAAGTATCTCGCCTTCGGAGGTAGAAACAGGTTTTTCACAAAGTACATGCAGACGATGCTCCAAGGCATATTTACAGATTTCGAAATGAGTATTCAATGGTGTTGAAACTATTACAGCATCAGGCTTTTCTTTTTCAAAAGCCAATTTATAGTCGCTATAGAACTTGGTGGTGGCAGGTATTTTATATTGAATATTTTTATACACCTCCAAATTTGTATCAACTACACATACCAATTCCGCTTCGGGTATCTGTGCTATTAATCGTATGTAATTCATCCCCCAGTTTCCGCATCCCGCTAAAGCAATTCGTATTCTCTGCATTGGGTCTCTAAATTTAAATTGTTTTTTCCAGCAATAAGGTTCGCTATTACGTTTACTCTTATCAGTTTCTTACAGGAACATCTTGTACAAACATAAATATAAGTATCTAAGTTCCTTGCCAGAGCTAATCGTAGCTGCACCCTTAAAACCTTTTGTTTTTTGAATAACAGATTGGTATTATTGGGTATTATAAATATTATTACTGCGGTAAGCAAATTAATCAACTCAAAAAAGAACCGTTCCCTCTTCCTCACGGTTGTATGAAAAAAATTTCCATTATTATACCTTGCTATAACAGTGCGGTTAATATACCCGACACATCTGTCGAATTACTGAAACTCAAAAATGATATTGAAGCCAAAGGATTAGCTGTTGAATTTGTAATGGTTGAAGACGGCTCTACTGATTCTACCATGCAAGAACTGCTCGGATTTAAAGAGCAGATACCGGAACTCGTAAAAATTATTCAACTGGCTGGCAATTGGGGTTCCTATAACGCTCTGCTAGCCGGTTGTAACTATGCAACAGGTGATGCTTGTGTGCAATTGCATATAGACTTGCAGGACCCGCCTGAGCACATTCCCGAAATGATTGATTATTGGTTAAAAGGAAACAAATTAGTAATAGGGCAGCGGGTTAAACGCGAAGAAGATTTTTTGTATCTAATAACCGCAGGACTTTATCATTGGCTTATTAAAAAATTTGCCTTACCATATATTCCTGAAGGAGGATATGATTTGATTCTGTTTGACAGAGAAATTTGCAACCATATTGTTCGTATGAATGAAACAAATACCAACCTTGTTTATCTGATGAGTTGGCTGCGTTATCCTTATATTGCTATTCCGATTGTGAGGAGGAAGAGAGTTAAGGGCGAATCAGGATGGACTTTTAGTAAACGGGTGAAATTGGCAATCGATTCCTTCGTTTCATTTTCCTACTTCCCAGTAAGAGTAGTTACTTTTTTTGCTCTGATTTCTATTCTTCTTTTCTTTACTGCTACTTGTGCATTACTTGTTTTAAATAGTTTTGATTTAAAGATATGGTTGCTTTCCCTAGTATCTATGGCAATACTCGTTAGTCTAAGTATTGTAGCGGAGTACCTATGGCGGGCTTTAGAGGCAACTCGAAAAAGACCGCCTTTTGTGGTTTATAAAGAATATTAAAGTAGTGTCATTGAATTAACCCAATTTTGCCAGTAATTTTTTTTATGCTTTACCTTAAAGTCAAAACTGCGAAATAAATGCGATTGAATAAGAAAGTGCCATTTGTATCTCTAAGACCCACAAATGCTCCAATAAAACAGCGTTTTTCCAAAAAAATTTCAGATATAATTGACAGTGGGCAATTCATTTTAGGAAATGAATTAAAAGTATTCCAAACTAGTTTCGCTTCGTTCAATCAAACTTCGTTTGCAATTGGTGTTAGTAGTGGTTTTGTGTCGCAACAGGTTCTCCGGCTTTTTGGGAACATGTTGCCTTTACGCGCCACAGGTTCCCGAGGCGGAGAACCTATCGGGACACAAACTATACTTTTATTCTGCGTCCGGGGTTTTTAACCATACGCACTACTACATTAAAACCCCAAAGACTCAGCGCCTCGGGGTTGGCATGGTTAAGGGTAAGCAATAATTTTTTTACAATACCCGTCATATAAAACAGGGTGCCCGGTGTATGGCTGGTTTGTTTGGCAGCGGTGCCTATCAAATGGCGGCTTTCTGCCATGGCTGCTTCGGCTATGGCATAATGCGCCAATGCCTCTTCGCGCTTTTGGCGGGCGCGGGTTACTACATCGGTAAACGTGGTCATGTTTACAAATTCGCCATCGGCAAGCGGGCTCGAAACGCCAAGGGCTGTGTTTTGCTCTGCTATATCTTCGCAGAGCTTTAAAAAAACTTCGGCATTGCGTGCCTGAAGGTCTATTTTTACAGTTCTGCGTGCCATAAGTTTTTTTGAAGCGGCCAAAGTAGTAAATAAATAGACATAAATCTATTATTCTTTTGAATGAATAAATAATTCATTCAAAAGAATAAAGAATTAATTTAAAAGAATCTTTAATTCATTTAGAATAGTATTTAATTCATTTAAAAGAATATTAAATTCTTATAAATGAATTAAATATTATTACAGAAGAATATACAATTCTTATGTATTTATTATGCATTTTTGCTTATTATTCAATTTTTTTACTTAAAAATGAGCATTTGTTGGCATTATTAGATGTTCTTTAAAAAGCAGGCATATGGGCAAAAAAATAAGGCCGGCTCCATAAGAACCGGCCTTAAAAACAAGGACCAAAAAGGTATTTAATAAACTAAGGAACTGGTGCAGGAGCCGGGGCCGGTTCCTCACTGCCGCCCATAGCTGTGGCGCTGGTTACCACATCAAAACCCCAAAGGCTTAGCTCCTCGGGGTTGTGGTGATAGGCTACCAGCAGCAGGTCGCGCATACCGGTAATAATATAATAGAGCGTGCCTGGTGTTTCGCTGCTTTGCCCTTCGCCATAACCGGCCACCTTCAGGGCTTCGCCATGCTTGGCTTCTTTAATGCCGCGTTGTGTGGCGGCTGTATTAAAATCGGTTTCGGCAGCGGTTACATTACCGGCATAAGCAGCCATATCTATTTTGCCAACCAGCGGGCTGGCTGCGCCCAGGGCGGTGTTTTGTTCAATAATATCCTTACAAAGCTGAAT
>CAMBIM010000238.1 GCA_945867505.1 Chitinophaga pinensis | reverse complement strand
CTTGCTCGTGACGCTTCAATAACTCACCAGCTTCTTTGTACTGCGAAACTTTCAACTCCCGGCTTCCACCGGCTTCCATGTGCGTGCCCAGCAATTGAAACTTTTTAAGCGGATGCTCCACCTCCACCAACAACGCTCCTTTGCGTGCTAATTTATCAATGCCTTCTAACCATGAGTACTTTATGCTCTCTACTTCTTTAACCGGGTACTTACTGAATACCAATACTCCACCTGCGCGCTTATAAGTAATAACTTTACGGTTTTGAAAACCCTGATGGTGAGGATACATGGACTTTAACTTCTTCCGCAACATACGAACCGCCTTACCATCATACGACTCTTGAAAAACAATTACATCGGGCGACTCTTTCATTAATATGTCGGGGATAATACGCGCACGTTTAATAGGATGGTGATGAAGAAACGTTGCACCACGGGGCAACATCTTTATATTCCAGGTAAGAATGCTTATCTGATTTGAGGTAGAATCATTGTTTGCATCACCGGCCGCAAAACAAAAATTGCTTGCCGTAGCAAACAGAAACAAGAGCAGAGAATATTTTTTCATACTCTGCCAAAGAAAGAAAAAGATTTTACCAAACAGATATAAATCAAAAGAGCCCCGCAAAAAATGCGAGGCCCTTTATAAAAAATGTTTGAACTAATTACTTGCTGATAGTTAATCTCTTCACAGCAGTTTTGTCTGCGCTTTGAATTTTAACTAAGTAAGTTCCGTTAGCAAGATCGCTAAAATCGAAGCTCTTAGTAAAAGTAGAAGCTACATCGCTTGCGATGAAAGATTTTACTTCAGAACCAATAACGTTGTAAACCCTAATAGAGATATTCTTCTCTACACCGTTAACCATAACACTTACGTTTCCGTTAGTTGGGTTAGGCAACAAGTTAATAGCACTTGCAAAAGTTACATCTTCAATACCACTGTTTAAACAACCTGGATTAGAAGCCGCCAATACAGTAATATTAACGTTAGCTGATTTGAAAATACAACCGTCAGCGTTTGTTTCTTGTAAAGAAACAGTATAAACACCTGGGCTTGCATAAGTGTTAACACCGTTTACTGCAAAATCAAGATTTCCGTCACCAAAAGACCATTGTGGAGTCCATCCGTTTTGGTTAGTAGTTGTATTAATGAAAGTCACGGGTCTGTCCTCGCAAATTGGAGAAGGAGGGTTAGTAAACGTTACATTATTAGTAACACCACCTGGATAAACTACGTTTAGTGAAGCAGAAGCTGAACAACCAGAGTTGTTAGTTACTGTTACGGTATAAGTTCCAGCTGTGTTAATTGAAAGAGTAGAAGTAGTTGCACCACCGTTCCAAAGGTAAGTTTTACCGGTTTGAACCCCGCTTGTTTGAGTAACAATTGTAGACGTAGAACCACAAGTAAGTGAAAGTGGGTTAGTGCCTGTAATAGTAACACCAATACCTCTTGAAGTTACAGTAGCAGTCGCTGTAGTAGTAGCATTGCTGCCATCAGTTACCGTTACCGTTACCGTAGCGTTTCCATTACCAATAACTAAACCAACCTGTTGGTCAGATGTGCTAGTTAAACTACCGCTGGTAGTAGCCCACTCGTAAGTATAACCTGTAGAACCAAAAGCAAAAGCATTCAAATTCAATACTTCGCCAGGGCAACCTCTCAAAGAATCGGCAATAATTGCTGCACCGTATTGAGTAGTAGCTGTAATCCATGGATCAATCCACCAGTTTTGACCATACCATGAGTTACATGGAGGACCGCATTGGAACTGAATAGAGTTGATACCAGACAAGTTAGTAGTTCCAGATACTGCGTTGATATAGTATAAACCAACTGGTAAAGCACTAGCATCAGGATTTGAATTCAAGATAGATTCAGAAGCAACACAAGCGTTCAAACAATCATCTCTGAAACCTGTGATAAGGTTGAATTTATCCGCAGTATCGCCTGCAAAATCAACTTTTACATAAAACGTTTTGCCTTGAGCAAAAGTTAAGTTAGGAAATAATGTTTGTACGGTAAATGTTGGAGTTCCACCGTTGCTAACGTTAAGTGGAATAGTAGTTGTAGTTACAATAAGGGTATCCCAAAGTTTAGTTCCAACTATATCATTAGCTGTTACAGATACACCAGTACGGTCATAAACGCCAATTTTGATAGAATCTGGGGTTGAGTTACCCGCTGCTTTTGTGTGTGTAAACCAAACATCAATACTATCTAAAGTAAAGGCAGTAAGTTTACGAGGAAGGAAAGCCGGAGCATCGTTATTGTTCGCATCTAAGTAAACCAACGAATCGTAAGTAGCTGCTGCCCAACGGTGAGTTAAGTTGGTAGTGTTTGGATAATTTTTATTAATCTCCATAAAGTCGGCATAATAAAAATCTGTTCCAATTTGGTCTGCATAAGCTGCATCTGCACCACGGTTATCAAGCATAACGGCTTGTGTAGCTGCGCGGTTAGTAGATTGTGCTTTTTTAGTTACCGGTAAACCAGTAAATTTTTTAGGCGTGTGCCCGGTAGTGGTGATTGCTGCTTTATCAATTATTTGCGTATTTCCCAACTGGGCATTTGCAAACAAGATAGCCGCCATCAATACATAAAAAGTAAATACCTTTTTCATAGTGCCGTTTTTGTTTTTGTTTAAAAATTAATTGTTAGATAAAAGTAATGCTGTTTTTTGAATCAGGAGCGCAAATCAACATAAAAAAGTGACTTAATCAAAAAATATGACAGTTTTGTGACAATTGGATAACCTACAATAAATAAGACTTAATCTGCTATGCTTTCTCCCTTTCGTAATAGCAGGTTCTGCAACGGGGCTCGTAGCTGTCCTTTTCTCCCAAAAGTATCTTGCCTTTATCGGCAGTTTTGCGATAAGAAAAATGAGCAATATCACCACACTTCATACAAATAGCGTGTACCTTGGTAATATAGTCGGCAATGGAAAGCAACTGCGGCATGGGGCCAAAAGGTTTGCCTTCAAAATCCATATCCAAACCGGCAATAATTACGCGTATTCCTTTTTGCGCCAATTGCTCGCATACGCGCGGAAGTTCTGAATCTAAAAACTGCGCTTCGTCAATGCCCACTACTTCTATTCCCTCTGCCAGCAGTAAAATATTTTCGGAATGAATTACAGGTGTAGAGCGAATAGAATTAGAATCGTGCGACACTACATTCACCGCATCGTAGCGTGTATCAATACTCGGTTTAAAGATTTCTACTTTGCGATTAGCAATTTGCGCGCGCTTTAACCTGCGGATAAGTTCTTCGGTTTTGCCGCTGAACATGGAACCGCACACAACTTCAATCCATCCCTTTTTTCCTTTTGCGTTAAACGGTTCAATAAACATAGAATAGTAATTGGTGAATAAGTGATTGGTGATTAGTAAAACAAAATCGGAATTTTGAACCAGCTAAACTCTTTAACCATTTATTTTACGTTTGTTTTTAAATAGCATTTTATGAAGCCGTCAAAAATATCGGAATTATTAGAAAAAGTTAATCGCCTTGCTGCCGGTGCAGATTTTTCGAAGCTAAGTAGACTTGAATTGGATTTGCTGATGCAGCACCTGCGCGATTTATATAATGAGGGAGATGTGGTTAGAGTTGTTGCAACCAACAATAGCGCAATAACACCAACACCTGAAACAAAGATTACCAAGCGAACGATCAACCCTAACGAAAATGTTTTGATAACAGAACTGGTAGCCAAGAAAGAACCTGTGGTAGAAAAAGAATTGCCAAATGAAATTGTTGTAGAACAAACTCCCACTAAGAAAGAGATTGTTGTTGATCAGGCGACCAACAACAGCAACAATAACAAAGTATTAAAATCTTCCATCAACGAATCGGTGCTTACTTCTTCTGCTTCTTTAAACGAGAAACTGAAAGCCGATTCAAAAGAAGTTCATAAGAAACTTTCAAGCAAGCCGCTAAAGGATTTGATTGACCTGAACAAGAAGTTCGTTTTACAGAATGAATTATTCAATGGAAACGTTGCTGCATTTACAACCGCTGTTCAATCTATTGATGCTTTTGAAAATATTACCGCAGCAGAAAACTATGTAGCGCAATTGCAGCAGGAAAACAATTGGGATGCTGCATCGCAAACCACCCGCATGTTTTTAAAGTTGGTAAAACAGAAGTTTGGTGTAGAGTAAGAATGCTATGAAGCCTTCTTCAGCAGTTTAGCATTG
>CAMBIM010000237.1 GCA_945867505.1 Chitinophaga pinensis | reverse complement strand
CATTTTAGCTAACAGCGAACGCATTTCGGCATTGTTGTTTCCGCCTCGGCCCAGCTTCGCCATTTTAATTTTGGCGTAAAACTCCATGTCGTAATTGGGGTTGCTCTTCAGCACCTTTTTATAATGCTCAATAGCTTTAGAATTGTTGCCGATTATGGCATAGCACTGTGCCAACACAAAATGCGGACGCACTACTTTCCTCTTCTTCTTTCGTATCTTTTTAGCGTTTACGTAATTCTCCAAAGGCTCAATAGCAGCCGCATATTCCTTTTGCGAAACGCGTAAATCGCCTTCAGCTAAATTCAATTGGGGGTCATAATTTTTGTAGAACAAATCATCGCCACGCGCATAGGTTATTACGGTAGAAGCCTCGTCAAATTTATTCTGTCGGCTGTAAGTGTTTATCAACCAAAGCAATGCTTGCGTGCGGGCGGGTGTGTGAATCCAGATAGAAACTTCCGGACGCTTATCTACTTTCTCCAGTGTTTGCGTGCCGTCCGTATTTAGTATTACTTTAACTTGCGGCTTTACCTTTTTCTTCTTTGCCTTTACGTACGATTTAATGGGCTTGCCCAAACTCTTCATCACCTTTACATAATCTACCCCCTCTTTATATTCTGTAGTAATGAATTTGAAACTGGCATTGGCTTTATCGTAATCGCCTTTTAAATAATTAGCCTGACCAATCAACAGAAAGTGGTCATCGCTC
This sequence comes from Chitinophaga pinensis, assembly GCA_945867505.1. GTDB lineage: Bacteria > Bacteroidota > Bacteroidia > Chitinophagales > LD1 > Bog-950. The sequence continues at coordinate 3,494 of CAMBIM010000237.1, read as the reverse complement.
CAGTTAGATGCCCCGCGCAATTGTATGGCTTGGGTAGAGCGCTTAACCACATCATCTAAATCGCTGCTGTAGCTGGCAAACTCTTTATAGTCGCTGTAATGGTAAACAGGAATGACCGAATCGAACTTATCCTTATGGCTTTCCAGTGATAGTTTGTAAACGTTCTTGAGCTTTTCGTTGCTGTTAAAGTAGGCATTGTAATGCGAAGTAATATCTAAAAACGCCTGGGTGGGCAAAATTGCGTGATTGGTTGTAGAACAACCCCACAGCATCATCAACGAAATGTAAAAGAGAAATAATAATAGTTTTGTCAGCTTCAAAGCACGAAACAGTTTTGGCGAGCTATTTAACTCAATGGCAACAAAAATATTTTGTTTTGGCACAAATAAAAGATGACCGGCAGTATGCGATGACTGTGCTTGATGTAATGACAACTTAAAATGGCAGAAGGAATAAAGACAAAGAAGAATAAAGACCTGAAAAGCAAATTCAGGTTTGTAGTACTGAACGACACCACGTTTGAGGAGAAGTTTGCGCTTTCGCTTACTCGCACCAACGTTTGGATTTTTTTGAGTGTGGTTGCCTTCACGCTTATCTTCTTAACCGCAGCCGCTATTATTTATACCCCGCTCAAATATTTCATTCCCGGCTTTGGCGATTACAACTACCGCAGCCAGATTCTTCAATTGCAGTTTAAAACCGATTCGTTACAAAATACTTTGAACGCCCGCGAGGTTTGGTTAGAGAACGTAATAAACGTAGCAAACGGAACAGTAGATTCTACCCGTCCGCCTAAAGTTGCACCCAATACCAACGATAAATCGCAGATAAAGCTGACCGAAATAACCCCCGAAGATGAGCAACTGAGAAAGGAAGTAGAAGAAGCCGATAACTATTCGTTGAGTTACAATAGCAACCAGAACAGTGGGGCGGTGGATGAGGTGAAACAAATGCACCTGATAGACCCGGTGGAAGGTTACGTGACCGATGAGTATGATATTAAGAAAGACCACCTGGGTATTGACATTGCCGCCAAAGAAGAAGCACCCGTAAAATCGGTGCTGGACGGAAAAATTGTTTCTGCCGCTTACACCTTCGACAACGGATATGTAATGATGGTGCAGCACCCCAATAACCTGATTTCGGTTTACAAACACAACGCAAGGCTATTGAAAAAGGAGGGCAGCGTAGTAAAAGTAGGCGAGGTAATTGCCATTGTAGGCAACACAGGAGAACTCTCCACCGGCCCGCATTTGCACTTTGAACTTTGGCACGATGGCCGTAGCCTGAACCCCCGCGACTACATCGCGTTTTAACTTTTGCCCAAAAAGACTATATTGCAGTTGCAAAAATTTGAGTTAACCCTTAAAAACGTAACCTCATGTTTAACAAAAACAAAGAAGCGGAAGCAAACGCGGCCCTGCGTGTAATGAACCAATTTGGTCAGGGCACGGTGCTGAATGGCGATATTACTACCGAAGGCGACATCCGTATTGACGGTAAAGTTAACGGCAGCGTTACCTCAAAAGCCAAAACCGTAGTGGGTGCTACTGGCATAATTGAAGGCAACATTAATTGCCAAAACGCTTATATAGATGGCCGTGTAAACGGTAGCATGGAAGTAAGCGAATTGTTAATTTTAAGCAAAACGGCTTTGGTAATGGGCGATATTAAAATCAAAAAATTAGTGGTGGAAGAAGGAGCCAAGTTCAACGGAAGATGCTCAATGGGCACTACCAAGCTGAACGAAATGGCGCAAACTCCGGGTTCGCAGCCAAAGAATGTTCAGTAAACAGCGTTAAGCAAAAACTATAAAAAGCCAATGTGAGAGCATTGGCTTTTCTTTTTTTATATGAAAGAGGAATTAGAAAAGGCGAAGAAAGAAACGAATAACTACCTCAAGTATTCCGGCATTGGTTTCCAGATTGCGGGAACGGTAGCCGCAGGTGCTTTAATAGGTTACTGGTTAGATAAATGGCTGCAAACTTCTAAGCCCTACTTCACTGCATTTCTTTCCCTCACTTTCGTTTTTCTGGGGCTTTACCTTGGGCTAAAAGATTTTATAAAGCCGAAAAATTAGACTAAGACACAAGTAGATTGATGAGGTCAGTTGCCTTACCACTTCTTTTAATCATCTATTTAAGTTGCTTTAAAATAAATGCTATGAAAACTCATTACTCACTTTGCTTTTAGTGCTTACGGTTTTTGTTTTGTTCATACGGAGGAAGAATGCATGATGTTAGCTTTGCCAGTTAAAGACAGGATTTCTAAATAGTGAGACTTAAGTTTGAAATCACAAAGCCTTTACATGGGGTTATGGAGCCGGAGAGTTAGGCTTTTCCTTTTTTATACGCTTACTTCTGTCGTATTTCTTCTGTCAGCAACCGCAAGCAATTACGCACCAGTTCGCCCATACTAGTACAATCGTGAAACGAAACGTCTTTATAATGTGCAGCCAGTTCTTCGCGTAGTTGAGTTACTTTTTCTTTTGGCGAAATAGTATCTCTATCCATTACATCAATTAAATAGTTGAGGCGGTGGTGAGCAGAAATACTTCTGCGGGCAATAATGGTTCGCTCTTCTTTCTGATACTGGCGAATGGTTTCTGGAGAAAGCAGTTCTAAAGTAAGTTGAACCAATACGGCATTCTCTTTAAAGAACTGTGGCAGATATAAAGTCTTCTTGCCCTCATAACTCTGCTGGTCAAAATCTATGGGGCGAATACGGAACTGCACTTCTTCAAAATCTGGCGTAATGTCAAACACATAATTATAGGAGCGCATATCGCCCAGCAAACGGATAAAGCACCGCTCGTTGAATTTTACAAATTCTTTGGCAATGCGCACTTTATTAAACTCCTTGTTGTCTAAATAATATTGCATGAACTGGTCGCCCGGTATACCCGCAATGTGTTCTTCTACCAAAGTATGTTCGTTTACAAAATAGTTGATGCGGGCGGGCGAAAGAATGTGCTCCAACTCTAACCCATAAATACGCGAGGCATCAGCCTGCTTAATGTAGAAGTAATCGTAGTTATCGTTAAAGTCGTTGACTATTTTAATTCGGAAGGGATTGGAGTTGCCGAAAGTGCAGTAGTCAATTCGTTCTACGTGCAGGTGCGTATGCACCGAGGCATCGCCACCCGATTTGAGGATGGAGTAAATCTGTTTCAGTCCTTCATGTATATGCGGCAACTCGTTGGGCGAATACATGGCGGCTTCCCAAAGCGTATCCTTCCCTTTTTTATCGCGAATAGAAACACTGCCGCTGAAATGGCGGAGGTCAGCGTAACTAACCGGCAACTTTATTTCGCGGGCATTGGCAACAAGGTATTTGCGCAACTCTTCATTTACCGGGTAAATGTTTTTCTTTTTGGTAATAATCTGCTGCTGATAGCTTTTGGGATGCTTCATAACGGCAAATATATGCTTCTACATCTTCACAAACTTCCTGCGCGCAATGCCATCGCTGCCTTTTAGCTCAATAAAGTAAAT
>CAMBIM010000236.1 GCA_945867505.1 Chitinophaga pinensis | reverse complement strand
CGCAAAAATGAGCATAGCATTGTAAAACACTTTCACATAATTCAAACTTCCCTTCTTCGTGCTCTCGCCTTTGTAGTGAACGATGGTTGTTTCGGGGAAATAAAAATTCTTGTATCCCTCTTTAATAATCCGGTAGCTTAAATCAATATCTTCTCCATACATGAAGAACGTTTCATCGAGCAAGCCAATTTTATCTAAGACGCTTTTGCGCATAAACATAAATGCCCCGGAAAGAATTTCTACTTCGTTCGTTTCGTGTTCGCTTAAGAACCCAAGATGATACTTGCCAAACGTTTTTGATTTTGGGAACAGCTTTGCCAAACCAAAGGTTTTGTAGAAGGCCACAGCCGGTGTTGGCAAACCGCGTTTAGATTCCGGCAAAAAATTTCCTTTACCATCAATCATCCTTACGCCTAATGCCCCTGCATCTTTATGGGCATCCATAAAAGCAATGCACTTTTCAAAAGTATCTTCGGCCACAACGGTATCAGGATTCAAGAGTAAAACAAATTCGCCTGTTGCTATTTCAATTGCCTGATTATTGGCTTTAGAAAAACCAACGTTGTTCTGGTTAGCAATAATTTTTGCGAAAGGAAATTTCTCTTTTACCATATCTACCGAGCCATCAACCGATGCATTGTCGACTACAAAAACTTCTGCATCAATTTGGGCAACCGCACGCTTAACCGAAAGCAGACATTGCTCCAAAAAGTAGCGAACGTTGTAATTGACTATGACAATGGAAAGTTGCATTCAGATATATGAAACGACAATTTGAAGTATTAATTGGAATTCTTCACCAAATAGTTTTCGTAAGGCAGGCGGGTAGCAATAGAACGAGCCAATGTCATTTCATCGGTGTACTCCAATTCTCCACCAAACGAAATACCACGCGCGATGGTGCTGATGTTTACCCCTAGGTCTTTCAGCTTTTTGCTTACATAAAAAATGGTCGTATCACCTTCTATGGTTGGACTGATCGCCATTATTATTTCTTTCACCTCGCCCAACTTCACCCGTTCAATCAATGAATCAATATTCAGTTTGTCAGGGCCAATACCGTCAATGGGAGAAATAACTCCGCCCAATACGTGATACGTTCCTTTATAAATATTGGTGTTTTCAATAGCAATTACATCGCGAATGGTTTCAACCAAACAAACAATGGAATGGTCGCGGTGATGGCTGGCACATATCTCGCATAACTCGTGGTCCGATACATTATTGCAGGTTCGGCAAAATTTAATCTCGTGGCGCATACGCGTAACCGCATCGCCAAAATATTTCACTTTGTCTTCGTCTTGTTTCAACAAATGCAACACCAAACGCAAGGCTGTTTTTTCGCCAATGCCCGGAAGCTTGGTGAATTCGCCAACCGCGTCTGCAATAAGTTTTGAGGAGTATTTCATAAAAGGCTAAAATAACCGTAATTGCTATATTGCGAGCAAGTATAATATAGAAACGTTCCATCGCTATTTTGCAATTACGATGAAACAATACTGCTCCCGAATTTTTTGTCGAATGCCTTATTTAACTGGTAAATAGTATTCATAAAACATGAAGAAAAACTTCCTATCGCTTGATACTTTTTTAGCTACGCGTATTAGTTTGGGATTATTTGTTTCCGCCTTTTTGATAGCTGGAACACTTTTAATTTTTCTTGCCAATGGCACAGCAGGTGAAGGTGATAGCTGCTATCATTATCAGTTCGCCCGTTATTCCTGGAAACATCACGAACTTTTTTTTGACCATTGGGCAAAACCTCTTTACGTTTTAATCGCATCTCCGTTTGCTCAACTGGGATTTAAGTCTGTAAAGTTTTTCAATCTCTTTCTTTATGCTTTCACAATGATTCTCACCTGGAGAGTTGCGAATCTACTTTTCATTAAAAGAAGTTCTTTGTCCGCGTTGTTTCTTGTAACCTCCCCAATGTTATTTATATATACGCTCTCCGGTTTAACAGAACCTTTATTTGCTTTTGTGCTTGTTGCCTGCATTCTTTTGTATCTTAAAGATAAAACCTGGCTCGCCATCATTCTTCTCTCATTTCTACCTTTTGTTCGTTCTGAGGGATTGATGATGTGCGGAGTTTTTGGCTTGCTTTTGTTCTTGGAGAAAAAGTATTTTTTTATCCCGGTGCTTCTTACAGGTCACATAGTATACAGCATTGCCGGATACCTCAACCACAAAGAATTGCTTTGGGTGTTTACCAAAATACCTTATGCTGTATTACAAACTGATTATGGCAAAGGCCCATGGTCTCATTTCTTTGTAAACCTTCCTAACATAATCGGTTGGGTTCTTTGCGTGTTTATGGCAATAGGTTTTCTTCAAGTGTTTAGTCTGCTGAATAATTTTGTTAGAAAGAAAGAAAATGCACGTGAACTGTTTTTGATATACGGATGTTTCCTTGCTTATTTCATGGCGCATGTTTGCTTTTGGGCAATGGGAATTTTTCATTCATTTGGTTTGTTACGACCTATAGTTGGCATACTTCCTCTAATGGCATTAATAGAATTAAAGGGGTTTAATTTTGTTGCCGATTCAATTCCCTTTGAAAAAGCTAAGCCATACCTTGTTGCAGCTTTTGTTATTGCTGTAATTATTTCACCTTTTACTATATGGAATTACAAGCGCGATTTTTGCTTAAACGATACGCAAATTCCCCAGCAGCAAATGGGAGAGTATATCAGAAAGCATTATCCAGACTATAAAAGCTATAACTTTTATTTTGATGCGAATTACATTGCAATGGTTTTAGATGTAGACATTTTCGACAAAAATATCTGCCGCTATACCTGGGAAACATGGGAGCATCCACCCTCTAACAAGAGTTTAATGCTGTGGGACGAATGGTATTCACCTGTGGAGATAAAAACATCTTACGCCACCGTAATAAACGATGGCCGCTTTGAATTGGTAAAAGAATTTGTAAAGTATGATGAATGGGGTTTTGAGAAAAAAACGGTTCTATTCAAGGGTAAGGCTAAATAACTAATGCGCCTCTAACCAATTTAAACCGGTTCCCATTTCTGCCTCAATAGGCACATTGGTTTTTATGGCGTGAACCATTTTATCGTAAATGATTGGCTTGATAATTTCCACTTCATCCTTGTGCACATCAAACACTAACTCATCATGCACTTGCAGTGTCATTCTACTTTTAAAGTTTTGCTTTTTGAACTCACGGTGAATATCAATCATGGCCATTTTAACCATGTCGGCAGCTGAACCCTGCACGGGTGAGTTGATGGCATTTCGCTCGGCATAGCCACGCACTACAAAGTTTTTAGAGTTAATGTCTTTCAAATAGCGCTTGCGGCCCATGATGGTTTGCACAAAGCCATGATCGCGCGCAAACTGCATGTTGGCGTTCATGTATTCCTTAATCTTCGGAAACTGGATGAAGTAGTTGGCAATAATTTCTTTGGCCTCGGCACGGCTTGAACCGATGTTATCTGCCAAACCAAAAGCACCCTGCCCGTATATGATGCCGAAGTTCACGCTCTTGGCTTTGTAACGCATTTCTTTCGTTACATCGGCAATAGCCACATTGTATACTTTAGCCGCAGTGGCAGTGTGGATGTCAATTTTATTCTGAAAAGCATCCAACATGTTTTCATCGCCACTTAGTTCGGCAACTATGCGCAACTCTATTTGCGAGTAATCGGCAGAGAGCAAAACATAATCTTCATTGCGAGGCACAAAGGCTTTGCGCACGCGCTGTCCGCGTTCGGTGCGAATAGGAATGTTTTGCAAATTCGGATTATCGCTGGCTAACCTGCCGGTGGCGGCAATGTGTTGACGGAAATTAGAGTGCACTCTTCCGGTTACCTTATTTATCAAAAGCGGAAGCGAATCCACGTAAGTAGATTTTAGTTTTGCAAACTCGCGGTAGTCTAAAATCTTACCGGCAATTGGATGAAGTTTAACCAAGCCCGCCAACGCATCTTCATTAGTAGAAAGCTGACCGGTAGACGTTTTCTTTCCTTCAAACGGAATTTTCAATTCGTTGTAAAGTACCTCGCTCATTTGCTTAGGTGAGTCCACATTAAATTCTCTTCCTGCCAGCGCATAAATCTCATCGCGCACTTTCAGTAAATCTGCTTCCAGTTCTTTGGAGTAAACTTTTAAGAAGTCCTCATCAATCTTTACGCCTTCGTATTCCATATCTGCCAATACTTCTATCAGCGGATGCTCAATATCATTCAG
>CAMBIM010000235.1 GCA_945867505.1 Chitinophaga pinensis | reverse complement strand
AAAGGTGGTAGGCAATTTCAATGGACCGGTGCACCTCAATCAGCATCCTTTCTTTCAAACTCATTTTTTGTGATGTGCGGTCGTTATTGATAAACATAAAACCACCGCGCCCTTTGCGCAGCAAAACAATAACGGTGGCAAATTCGGTTTCGGCACCGCGTACCTGGCTATCGGTGCCAATGCAAACTTTAATCTGGTTGCCCAGTTCGCGTTCGTGAATAAGAGAGTTTTCTACGGCTTCTCTAATCGGAATTTCAATCTTTGTTCCGTCCAGCCTGCGCCATTTTGAAGTAAGTATTGGTTCCATACGTTTAAGTTTGGTTTACGGAATGTAGGTCATTCTTTTCTACAAAATCTATTTTGTGCTGTTTCAATTGTCAACAGCCGCTTTTGTAAAATGTTCATTGCATTTTGCATTCGGCTGTTTGTGCTCCGCTGGCGGAGGTGGCTCGCTGCTTTGAGCGAGACGAAGGTGGATGGCACACCACCATATTCTCATATTATACCCTTATCATTGCCTCATGTTTTTAAACTTCTTCGACCAAAAAATTTATAACAACCCGCTTTACGACTGGCTGTTTTCGTTAGGCATAGTAGCCGCATCGGTAGTTGTTGCCCGCCTTATTTATTGGTTCATCAGCATTATTCTTCGTCAATACACCAAACGCACCAACACCGAACTTGACGATTTAATTATTAAGCGTATTGATACGCCCATTGCCTTAGGTGTAGTGCTTATTGGCATACGCTACGCCCTCAAACTACTTACACTCCCACACTTGCTAAATAACTATGTTCATCGCGGTTTTGTGCTGATGGCTACACTTACCGTTACCTGGCTATTTACCAGAATTGTGCGCGTGGCTATCGAATTCTATTTCCGCCAAAACAACCAAACCGCTGACAGCAAGAACGAAAAGCAAGTAACCATGGTGGCAAAACGCGCTTCGGTTATCGTATTGTGGTCAATGGGTGCCGTAGTGGGGTTAAATAACGCAGGGTTTGATGTAGGCGCACTAATTGCCGGCTTAGGAATTGGAGGTTTGGCCATAGCCCTTGCCGCGCAAGATACGGTTAAGAATATCATTGGCGGCTTGGTGGTGTTTTTCGATAAACCGTTTTACGTGGGCGATGTTATAAAGGTGAAAGAGATAGAAGGAACGGTGGTTTACACTGGCATCCGCAGCACGCGAATACGCACCGGTGCTGGAAGATTAATTACTATCCCTAACGCACAGTTTACCGATAACGCTATTGAGAATATAACTGTTGAACCGTCTAAACGGATTGTTACTTATCTTTCGTTGCCCTACGAAACCGGTGCAGAAAAAATTGATGAAGCCATTCTGATTTTGAAAAATATTGTGGAGCAATCGCCCGATGTAAATCATTACGACTCTATTATCTATCTCGAAAAATTTTCTCCGTCTTCGGTTGATATTAACTTCACTTACTTTATAAAGAAGGGGAGTGATATGCATACCACGCAAACCGATGTAAACAAAGAAGTCATCCGAAAATTTAAAGCTGCGGGAATTGAATTTGCATACCCGACACAAGTATCAATTGCGAAGCAGTAAATTTTAATTTCGCAACATGTCATCAAACTCTTACTGAAATTTTATTTGGCGAACTTTATAGTTCATTCAGCCGCATAAAGAGAATAAAAAGCCGTAAAGTGAGTTATGAGAGAGCTAAAAAAGCAGCGTAGTAAGTTCAAAGTAAAAAGTTCAAAATAAAAAACATGAAAAACCTTATTCTCATTCTCTCAACCATTTTACTGCTTGGTATTTTTCAAGAAGCCAATGCGCAGGAAGGCGGCTATGCCACAGTTCGCGTTTTCGATTGCAACAAATCGGTTGGCTTAGGCAGCGGTTATATTTCATCCAAAATCTTTATTGTCTACGAAGATGGAAAGACAGAAGAGCTTCCATTGCTCGGCTACAGCGATAAAAATGAATTGGAGAATCTGAAGACTGTTAACGCCACTATCAATAGATTAAAATCAAAAGGCTATTTTTTAATTGCGCAATACACTACGGGCGATCAGGGCAACTTAATCTCTGATTATACTTTTTTAAAACAGCAGTAAGCGGCTGTCGTGATTGCGAAGCAATACTCTGTTTTTAAAAGATTTACTTGTAAATTTCTTTCAATGCTTCTCCAATTTTCTTAAACCGAAATTTATATCCGCTCTCCAAAGTTTTATCAGCCGAACATCTCTGACTGCTTAAGAGCATTTCACTCATTTCGCCCATTGCAAACTTAATGGCAAAAGGCGGAGCGGGAACAAGAAGAGCTTTCGATTTTTTAGCTACAAGAATCTCCTTCATCAAATCTTTCATCAGTAAAGGCTGTGGAGCGGTAGTATTGTAAGCCCCGCTAATATTTTCATTTTCTAGAGCATGAATCATGACTCCGCAAACATCATCGAGATGAATCCATGGATAGTAGAGATTGCTTTTAGCAAAGTAAGACGCCACACCTAAGGAAATAGTTCGCGTAAGTTCGGGCAGCGCACCACCATCTTTAGAAAGCACAATTCCTATTCGGCAACGCACTTCGCGTATTTCAAGTTTTGAAAACTGTTTGGCACTTTGTTCCCATTGTTTACACACTTCTGCTAAAAAGCCTTCGCTTGCTTTTTGCTCTTCTGTAACAAGTTCATCTCCGCAATCGCCATAAAGGCCCACCGCACTTGCGCTGATAAATGTTTTTACTTCGTGTTTATTCTTCCTCAAAAAATCGAAAATCAGTTTCGCGCTTTTTATCCGGCTATCTATAATTTCCTTTTTGCGCTCATCGCACCAGCGTTTGTCGGCAACTCCCGCACCAGCTAAGTGAATAATAGCGGAAACTCCTTCAAACGCTTTCGCATCTATTATTCCTTTATCAATTTCCCAAACAAAATGATTAACTGAATTTTTCTGCGGTCTGTTGTCTGCGGTCTGTCGTCCAAGCGTATTTACTGAGTATCCTTTCTTTAAAAGTAGTTCAGTCAATCGCGTTCCTAGTAAGCCGCTAGCACCTGTAATCAGCACTTTTTTCATGGTCTCAAGTTTTATTTTTCTTCTTACCTATTCTTATATATTTGTCGACCTCAAAAACAAAAACAATAGCGCAATGAAACATCTGTTCAGCCAAAAGGTTCTCGTAGTTTTAGTAGCAGCACTCGTTTTATACGGATGTGGTAAAAAGAAAGAGAAAAACGAAGTTATCATTCACGAGTTGAGCGATACAGATATGTTGAACCCAACCAACTACCAAAGTGCTGATGCGGGTTATTACATTTCGCAAATGTTCCAAAGCCTTTGGGGTATTAACCCTAAAACTTTAGAATACGATGCTATTTTGGCAAAGGCTCTCCCTACCGAAGAATACGATAGCGTTTCTGGTTTATTAAAATATACTTGCGAAATTCGTGAAGAAGCAAAGTGGGATAATGGCGAGCCAATTACCCCTGCCGATGTGATTTTCTCTATTAAAATGTATAAAGCTCCGGTTATAAGCAACGAGCCTAACCGTCCTTATTTCGAATTGATTAGCGATGTAGTTACCTACCCTGACAACCCTAGCAAGCTCACCATCGTTTGCAACAAAAAATATATTTTGGCTAAATCGGTTGCCGGTTCATTTGTAGTAATGCCTCGTTATATATATGACCCTAAACATTTAATGGATGCTATTTCTATTAAAGACATTAACGAGAAATTTGCTGAAGTAGGAGAGAATCCTGTGATGAAGGAATTTGCTACTGAATACAACAGCGAGAAATTCCAACGCGATTCAGGTTATATAGTTGGTTCAGGTCCTTATGCTTTCGACCAATGGGTTACCGGTCAAAAAATTGTATTGAAGAAAAAGAAAAACTGGTGGGGCGAAAAGTTTAATACAGAATACGCTTACCAAGCTTTCCCCGATAAATTGATTTACCAAACTATTAAAGACCAAACAGCCGCGCTTACAGCTTTAAAAGGAAAGCGTTTAGATGTAATGTATGGTATTAAGAGTAAAGATTATGTAGAGCAGTTATTACCTTCAGAAGAATTAAAGAAAAACTTCAGCCTTAACACACCGCTTTCAATGGCTTATACCTACTTTGGTATTAACATGCGTAATCCAAAATTTGAAGATGTGCGCGTTCGCCAGGCATTAGCCCATTTAACAGACGTAGAAAAAATTATTCACGTTATTGGTTACGATTTGGGTCAACGTGTAAACGGCCCAATCAATCCATTTAAGAAAGGTG
>CAMBIM010000234.1 GCA_945867505.1 Chitinophaga pinensis | reverse complement strand
ACCATACCGGTATCATGCGGGCGTGGCGAAAGCTCCGAAAAGTAGACTCCATCCTTAGCCAGAAAAAATTCAACGCCCCAAATGCCCGCACCGGTTAAGGCTCGCGTTACTTTATCGGCAATGTTTTGCGCCTCTTTTAAATCAGCATCGCTTATTGCGCATGGTTGCCAACTTTCTTGGTAATCGCCCCTCTCTTGCCGGTGCCCAATGGGTGGACAAAAAAGTGTTACGCCATTCTTTTGCGTAACAGTAAGCAGAGTTATTTCCGATTCAAATTTTACAAATGCCTCTACAATTACTTCGGCAATATCGCCCCGCTTACCGGCTTGCGAATAGTTCCATGCTTTTTCAATATCGGCTTCGCTTTTAATAGTTGATTGACCTTTGCCGCTTGAACTCATCAGCGGTTTTACCACACAAGGTATACCTACTTCTTTAACCGCGCTTGCCAGTTCTTCAAACGATGTAGCGTAGCGATAGTTGGCGGTTTTTAAACCTAACTCCTTTGCTGCCAAATCGCGAATGGCTTTGCGGTTCATCGTAAAGTTTGCCGCACGGGCAGATGGTACTACTTTCATGCCTTGTTTTTCGTAATCGTAAAAACGTTCGGTGCGTATAGCCTCAATCTCTGGCACTATAATATCTGGCTGATGTTTGGCAACAATAGCATCCAGCGCAGCACCGTCTAACATGTTAATGACTTCGCGCTCATCGGCTACCTGCTGTGCGGGTGCGTTATTGTAGCTGTCTACCGCAATTACATATTGTCCTAATCGTTTAGCCGCAATTACAAATTCCTTTCCCAGTTCGCCACTGCCCAGCAGCATTATCTTCTTACTCATACGTTTTTTAATTTAAGCCACGAATTATACGAATTTATTTTGTATTCAATTCGTGTAATTCGTGGCTGTTTTTTCTTTATTCGCTTCGCAAAATAAAAACCACATGCAAGAAGATAAAATTTTGTTTGCCGAAAAAGTTCCAGCCGGAAAGCGCACTTATTTTTTAGATGTAATGGAAAACCACAAAGGCCACAAGTATATTAAGCTGACCGAAAGCCGCGCAAACAATGGCGAATACATTCGCAGCACGGTGCGTATTTTTCAGGAAGATTTTGATAAAATTTTTGCAGGTATGGATAAGTTGCAGGACTTCATTCAATCCAATACACCACCAACCGTTTCAGACGAAGAGTTGCTTTAATTTTTAGCCGTAATCCAGCTGGGCACAGTAACGCGGATGTTACTCATGCTTCCTTTTAGCTGCATATCCTTTTTACCATCGGCAGGTGCGCTCCAACTGCGCAGCTTGCAATTAAAATCTGCGGAAAGAAGAAAATGCTTTTTGTCACTTTCCCATTCAAAACGGGTAACGGTTAGTTTGCTCTGCTCCTTTACACTGTAATAATTTGCCGATTCGTATTGCATAGCCACCGTAAAACCGGCAGGCTCACCGGTTTTATCGGCTTCGTAGTTTATTTCTACCTGTATGTTTTCGTTAAACAATCTTCCTTCCGAAGCATTGTAGGATGGTCCGTTAAACGTAGCACTCACTACTGTTTTAGCGGGTACCCGTCCATCCATTGAACCTGCCTTGTTGGCTACTATGCCGCGAAACAATTGGTCTTCTTTTAACTGAAATGTTTTACCGTCAACGATAGCATGGAAGGCAGCCTTGTCTTTACCTTCTTGCTGAAAAGAAGAAAGCGAAAGGCAGATGAGCAAAAGAAATACGGCTAATACATTTTTCATAAACGGGCGTCAAGGTATAAAAACAAAGCTGCCGGTGTTTAGTGCCGACAGCTTAATTTAATTGAAGTAAGAAGGTTTGTCAAGTTAGCTTTACTCTACCACCAAACTTTTAACCGCGCTTTCCTTTTCTGCTTTTAACTGCACGGTGTAAGTGCCTCTGGCTAATTGCGGAACATCAACTGCAACTATAGGTTTGTTAGGTTCAAGCAATTGCTGTTTGCGGTAACACACTTTACCCACCACATCTGTAATAGTTATCTCGGCTTGTTGGGCTGAATTAACGCGCACGTTCAAACTAAAATTGCCTTTAGTCGGATTAGGAAAAATACTAAAGCCCAGTTCGCTCTTTAACTCATTGATACCGGTGCAGGCCATTACGTTCCAGCCAATAGTATCGCGACTGGCACAGCCAAAGCTGTTGGTGTAATCGTAATAAACAGTTGCCGCTCCCACTCCTGCAGCAGCCGGTGAGAATGTGTTGCCGCTTACGCCATTACCCGAGTAAACTCCACCGGTTGGGGTTACAAAACCAACCATAGGAAAATCATTGGCATCTATGCAGTAATCGTTAGCGGTAATAGTAGAAGTTAATACCGTTGCAGCACCCACTTCTAAAGCAACGTATACTATGCTCTGGCAATTATTATTGTCTGTATAAGCATAAGGAACATCTGCCACACCTACACCAGCAACAGCCGGATTAAAAATAGAATCATTGGTTACGGAACCGGAATAATAAATACCCCCCAAAGGCTGCACAATACCGCTTAAAGAAACCGCAGAGTCATCGGCACAGTATTTATTATTGATGCTGATGACAGTTAATGCCGAAGTATCATTAACCGTTAACGCAAACGAAGTATGCGACTGGCAACCATACTGGTTGGTATAAGCGTAGGCAATATTGTAGTTGCCGGCACTTTGGTTTAAGGTAGTAAATTGATTGTTGGCTACATTGGTTCCTGAATATATGCCACTGGCAGGAGAAACATAACCCGCTAAAGCCTGTGTGCCAATAGTATTATTACAAAGAGGATTAATACAGTTGCACAAAGCAAGTGCAGTTGTATCGCGCACGTTTACATAAACTGAATCGCTCATAGTATGGCAATTGGCATTGGCAGTTTTAGAAACTTTTACTTTATACCAACCGCTTTGCTGTGTAGCAAAATCATAGGAGTTTGCTCCGTTAATCAACCCGTTTACATCATACCATTGGTAAGAAAGCGTATCGCCTCTTAAAGCACTAACCGTAGCCGGTTTGCAGCTTTCTACCGTATCGTTTAAAGAAATAAAAGCTACCGGATTGCAGTTAGTAGTTTCGGTTAAGCGGTATATTCTGCCGTTAGTAGTTGTGCTGCCCTGATAGCAAACATAAATTTCTCCATTATTATCCTCACCAAACGAAGTGTATTGAAAATCGGTTAAATTATTGAGCGTATCGGCATCAAATACGTTCGTTGCAGTTTGTTTTAAGCTAAAAATTATACCACTGCAATAATCGGTAAACAAATATCTGCCCCATAAAGCACTGTGCTGTGTGCCGCGGTAAATGTAGCCCCCTGTAAGCGAGCAACTGCTTTGATACGAATGTGAATATTCAAATACCGGTTCTGTAAAACCTGTAGAAACACAACCTGTGGTATTAAAAGCATGTAATCCCTCCCGGCATCTCCATCCATAGTTTTCACCTCCAACACTACTCACCTCTTGAAAATCTATTTCTTCCCAAGCGTTCTGCCCAACGTCTCCAATCCACATATCGCCTGTAACGCGGTCAAAACTACAGCGCCAAGGATTGCGCAAACCATAAGCCCATATTTCAGGTTTAGTATTTGCTACACCAACAAAAGGATTGGTTGCAGGAACGGTGTAGCTAGTATCAGGATTGCTTACATCTAACCGCAACATTTTTGCTAATAATGTGTTTTTGTTTTGTCCATTGCCGTATGTTCCGTGTTGATCATTTGCACCTCCACCGTCTCCTTGCGAATCGTATAAATAGCCATCTTTACCAAACATTAAAGTAGCCCCGTTATGATTTGTTTCAGGTTGGTTGAACGTCAATAAGACTTTTTCGCTGCTTGCATCCGCTAAGTTTGAATCAACCGAATTTACGCTGAATCGCGATATACGGGTTGCACCAGGGCTAGTTCCATTATTGAAAATATAGTTCACATAAAAAAAACCATCCTGCTTATAATTTGGGCTAAAGGCAAGGCTTAAAAGCCCTTGCTCGTTTCCGGTAGATCTAACTGAATCTAACGTAAGAAAGGGAGTAGCATTGATAACACCTGACTTACTCAAAATTCTGATTTTGCCGGCCTGCTCAACTACGAATAATCGATTGTCTCCACAGTTCTTAAGGTCAAGAGGTTTATTAAAACCTGTAGCCACCTGCACCAAATTTATATTCGGTAATTGAGCTTTAGTAAAAAGCGAAAAAATACTTACGGCTAAAAAGAAGATACTCTTTTTCATGGTGTTGGTTTAAATTGTGATGAAGTTTTAGTCCTGCTTTACAAATCGTTTACTGAATAGTTTATCG
>CAMBIM010000233.1 GCA_945867505.1 Chitinophaga pinensis | reverse complement strand
ATAGGTCGCGAATAACACAGGTATGATAAAGATTGAATAACGCTTACATCCCAAACTTCACCTCATACTCCACGCGGTTCTTTCTTTCATCGGTAACTACTACTTTAAAAGTATGCATACCGGCAGAAAGATTTTGGTCAAGCGTGTGGGTTAGGGCAGAGAACTTTGCATCATATTCGGTTACCACCCATTTATCATCAACATAGGTGTCGAAGTCGGCAATACCCGAAAGGTTATCGGTAATTTTGAAAAGCAGTTTTTTGTAGGTGCGCATATTCCTACTGGCAATTACGTTCAGCGGTTTTATTTGGGGAGCGGTGGTATCTAATTTCACGTAATAAGTTCCAAACTCGCGCGCTTTGGTGGTAACAAAACTGCTGACAAACTTTCCTCCGCGCGAAGCAGTAGCACCGAGCCCATCTTTATAAACTATTACTGCTTTATCGAGTAAAGCAGGATTCAATTTTTCGGCTTTAATAGATAAGTTGAACCAATCGGCTATCTGCGTATTGCTGTTATCTAATTGATGAACCCGGGAAAGCACCGTAGGGTCGGTGGAGAGTGCCGAGGAATAATTAAAGAACACATTATCGAACAAACAACCGGTAGGCAGGTTCATCCTTATTTCTTCATTCGCAAATTCATTATCATGATTGTAATCAAAGCGCGTGATGTATTTCAGTTCGGTTGATTTAAACAAAGTACTCGCCTTATCGTACTGCATTTTGAATTTAATTTTCGACACATTGCCCGCATAGTCAGTTACTTCAATATGAATATCGTGCGGTTTTTCATCGCTCAAATCAATTATTCCCTGGCTGCAAAGATTGCTGTAAACGGGGCAGTTGTTGCCCGGCTCTACAAAACATTTATGAAACGTGCGGTGAAACTCGTTCGTAAAAATGGCATAATCAGTATGGCTTAATACATCGCGCTTATCGGTAAAAGCAATACGGTCTATCTGATATTCGTAAATCATTTTATCGCCATCAAAAGCGGTGATGTTATAAATACCCACGTGCGCTTCGGTAAGGTTAAGCACATCATACGTGTTGACTGAAATACCTACCTGCGTTGAATTTAGTTTAATGATGCCACCGGTTAATTCGTAGTTGCCCTGCTTGCCTAAAACCTTGGTGCGATAGCCATCGCTTTTATATTTTAAATCATCAAGCGGATAAAATTTCAGATAACTGACAATGGGTTTTAAATCATCTTTCAACTTATAGCCAAACAGTAAAGGATTATAAATCCGTTCTGCCGAATCGCGTATTTCGAAATGCAGATGCGGGCCTCCGCTGCCACCGGTGTTGCCGCTTAGGGCAACCACTTCTCCTTTCTTTACCTCAAGTTCGGTTGGCTGCGGATAAAAATCTACTGCAAAGCTTTCTTTAATATACTGCTCCTTGCGGAGGCGTGCCATTATTGGCGCGTTAAATTTTTGCAAGTGCCCGTAAACCGTTACATAACCATTAGGGTGGGTAATGTAAAGCGCATTGCCGTAACCCGCACCGTTTACGTTAATGCGAGAAACAAATCCATCTGCTGCTGCAAAAACTTTATGACCTTCTTCCTGATTGGTTCTGAAATCTAAACCGGTGTGAAAGTGCAGTCTTCTCGGCTCACCAAAGTTGCCTACAATAGTTGGCGGAGCAATATCGAGAACGGGGCCAAAATAGTTTTGAGGAAAAGAATCAATTGGCAACGGACAGTTGGCAATGGGCAATGCTGCAACCACCGTTTTCATTTTATGGTTCACCGATGAATAGAAAGATGTATTCAACAACACTATCAACGGCAAAAATAAAATCGTAACTATTCCTTTCATCAGTTTCTATCCATATAAATCCGTCAAATCTATGTCATCTGTGTGCCAATGAATTTTGTTAAAGACGCATATTCGGCTTCAGGTCTTTCTTCTTATAGAAATCGTTAATCACTTTCACTACGCGCTTAGGGTCATCGGTCATCTCAAAAAGTTTTAAATCTTCTTTCTTGATGTTGTGTTCTTCGTTCAACATTGTTTTTTCAATCCAATCCATCAGGCCGCTCCAGTAATCTTTACCCATAAATATCAGCGGCACTCGGTCAATCTTTTTGGTTTGAATAAGCGTGAGCGTTTCAAACACTTCATCAATAGTTCCAAACCCACCGGGCATAAACACAAACGCCTGCGCATAGCGAATGAACATCACCTTACGCGCAAAAAAGTATTTAAAAATTAAAAGCTTCTCTGCATCAATAAATTCATTCCAGTCCTGCTCAAAGCCCAGTTCAATATGTAAACCAACCGAACTTCCTTTGCCTTGCTTGGCACCTTTATTTCCCGCCTCCATAATGCCCGGACCACCACCGGTAATAATTCCAAAACCTTCTTTAGCCAAAAGCTCAGCAGTTTTTACTGTCATCTGGTAATACTTATTATCAGGCTTGGTTCGCGCACTTCCGAAAATGGAGATGCAGGGACCAAAGCGTTCCATCTTTTCAAAGCCGTCTACAAACTCACTCATAATTTTAAACATCCGCCAGCTCGAATCTGCCTTTAGCTCTGCCCAGTTTTTCTTTTTCATAATGTGTAATGATTAATTAATTGATTCTTGTTTATACGAAATCGCATACAGTCCTATAAAAGTCAGTAAACCATTCACCGCTAAAAGTTCGAACCCAAACTGATAACCGCCAAACCACGCCACACTGTTTTGCGCCAGCACCCAGCAAATAGCTGGAGATAGAACGCAGATAAACGGAACAATATTTTCCTTCACTTTTCTGTTCGTCAAAATACCGAAGGCAAACAAACCGAGTAGCGGCCCGTAGGTATAACCCGCCACTTTTAAAATGGTGGAGATAACACTCGATGTTATTACCTGCTGATAAACCAGAATCAATACCAGAAACAAAACCGTAATGCTGATGTGCACTATCCTGCGCGTTTTGGTTTTTTGTTCTTCGCTCCAATCCGTGCGGTCTTTCATGCCCAGTATATCTATGCAGATAGAGGAAGTCAAAGCAGTCAAAGCACCATCGGCACTGGGAAACAAAGCGCTCACCAAACCCAGAATAAAAATCAAGCCAGCTACCGGAGGCAAGTAATTCAACGCTACCAGCGAAAACGTTTCGTCTGTTTTGGCAGGAAACGAAATGCCTTTGGCTTCTAAGAAAATATAAAGCGCACCACCGAGGATAAGGAACAACATATTCACCGCCACCAGTATCACCGAAAACAACAGCATGTTCTTTTGCGAGTCGCCAATATTCTTTACCGAAATATTCTTCTGCATCATCTCCTGGTCAAGGCCCGTCATGGTAATAGTCACAAACGCACCGCCAAGAATCTGCTTAATAAAAAAGTTCCCCGCCTTCCAGTCGCTGGTCTGTAGTATGGTTGTATAACCCTTTGCACTAATCGTACTCCACAAATCGCCAAACGAAAAATTAAGCCCCTCGTTAATCAGTGCAATCGTAATTATCAGCGCCAGAATCATACCCGTAGTTTGCAGCGTATCCGTCCACACTATTGTTTTTACGCCACCGTTAAACGTGTAAAGCAAAATCATCAGTAACACAAAAAACACAGTAACCGCAAACGGCACACCCAGACTATCCAGCAGAAAATGTTGCAGCACTATCAGCACTAAATAAATCCGGATGCTCGCCCCTAATGTTCTCGATAACAGAAAAAACCCTGCACCCGTTTTATAACTGGTATTGCCCAACCGGCTTTGCAGATAACTATAAATAGAAGTCAAATTCAGCCGGTAGTAAAGCGGCAGCAGCACAAACGCCACCACCATGTAGCCAATAAAATAACCTATCACCACCTGCATATAAGCAAACCCCTTCGCGTTCACCTCGCCCGGCACACTCATAAACGTCACCCCGCTTAGCGAAGTGCCAATCATGCCATAAGCCACCAGCAGCCAGTTGCTTTTCTTCTGCCCTATAAAAAAAGTTTCGTTAGTGGCGCCCCGGCTCGTATAAAACGCAATGCCCAGCAGCACCAAAAAATAAAGCAATACAATAGAAAGTATAAACGCACTCGACATTGCCACAAAGAAAAATGAAACACCTTGTGCCTGCGCCTCACTTATACATAACCAAATGTGTAGTTGGGCGGTTTAGTAGGCAGGGAAAATTATTAGGGGGTTACCGCCTCAAAGCAGGCGGTCGAGCTATCGCTTCAAGTCCTCGCTGCGCTGCGGGCTTTCCGTTCCATCCCTCGCGCAAACAGCCGCCCTTCACTCACGGCTGTCATTTCGAGCGAAGGTTTCCGTAGCGAAAATCTCGTATTTGTTTTTAAAACAAAAGATGGTAA
>CAMBIM010000232.1 GCA_945867505.1 Chitinophaga pinensis | reverse complement strand
TAGCGAGCGTGTTTAGATTGAAGCTGTTTGGGTCAACGTTCAGTTTATTCTTTATAAAGTTGTAATCAATTTTATACATACCATCGGCTGTGGTGGCTATTTTGTAGAAGTAGCCGTATGAAAGAGCTGAAGTTGTAGCATACGCGTTTGTAGAACGTTTTTGTAGCACAGGAACAACCGAAAGGCGAAGGTTAAACGATTCTAATTTTTCAATAACCCCGTTCGCGTTTTTGCGGAAAGGCAAAAAAGAAATTGAGGCATTAGGTTGCTTGCGCAATAAACTTAATTCAGCTTTTGGTTCAATAGTTTCTTTAATAAAGGGAAGCGAAGCGCTATCTAAATGGTCAGAAGTTGAATAAACAGGATTTAGAATTTGCACTGAAACTTCGCCCGAAATTTGAATTGGAATTATTTCTGCGTAAATAGGAAGTAAATCGAATTGGTCGCTATGCGCGGCTTTGGTAAACGTTGGCTGAATAATGGTTTTGCCATCAATAGTTGAAAACGATTTAGGGGTGGTTTGCCAATCTATTTTGCGCTCAAAGGTTTGTGCGTGGGCAGAAAAAGAAAAGAGTAGTGCTGTTAACAATACAGCACTTAACATCTTAACGTCTGATAATTTTTTCATAAAAAAAGGATAAGCCGATTCAATCATTATTTTTGGCGCGCTTTTAAAACAGCGAAATAAAACGCAGCACTTTGAGTTTTATTTTACAAAGATTCGAAATTTTGAACGCGAAACGAAAATATATCACATTAACCTTTTTGCTTTTATTCTCTTTTTGCGAAATATTTTCGCAAGATGTAGAAATGAGCCAGTATTTCTCTGCTCCGTTGCAGTTGAATCCCGCTCTTGCTGGTATTTCTTATGGGCCGCGCGTTACGCTTAACTACCGCAACCAATGGAGCGGACTTGGTGATGGTTTTAATGGTGGCTACACTACTTATATGGCTGGTGTTGACATGCACATTAGCAAAATTCGAGCAGGTATAGGTTTGCTTTTTGTGGGCGACCAAGTAATGAACAACCTTTACGGCAGCTATAAAGCCAGTTTAATTTACTCGCAACAAATAAAGATTAACCGCAAAATGGCGATTAAAATTGGCGTGCAGGGAACTTATATTCATACTCGTATTAAATGGAATGAGCTGTTGTGGAGCGATATGATAAATCCATACACCGGCTTTTACAACAACGTTAGCGCGCTAAACCCAACTACCGAGCCAAGCCTCGGAAAAACATTTAGCAATAATGGAGAATTTGGCGCGGGTCTTTTATTCTTTACCGAAAAGCTTTATGTAGGTTTTGCCGCCAACAATATGCTAATGCACAAGGAATCGTTTACCGATGGGATAGATGCTAGAGTGCCTATGCGCTTTGCTGTTCACTTTGGAGCCAACCTTCCGGTAAAGCACAAGAAAGAAATGCGATACAATATTTGGGTGTCGCCTAACGTTCTATTCGTGAACCAAGGCAGGGCTTTTCAAACACAAGCAAGTTTTTTGACGGGAGTTAGCTTAGTATATTTTGGTTTAGGCTATAGAAACGTAATTTATAATTCAGATGCAGTTATCGGTTATTTAGGAATACGGAAAGGAAAATTCAGAGTGGGATATAGCTACGATTACACTATTTCGAAATTGATGAATAAAACCGGTGGAACACATGAATTATCTTTTACGTTTAACTGGACAGGCGATGATAATTCGCTAAACCCTAAGAAGAACAAGGGCTATGTGGAGTGTCCTGATATTTTGAAATAGAGATTTATGTAAATGTCAGCTCGAGCGCGGTTGAAAGATTTACAGGAACGAACTTGTTAAATACTTCCTGCAAAAATTATTCTTGTTTTTTTTTCACTTTGATTGAAAAGTATATTTTAGCAACCTTTAAATTGAAACCCTTTAAAAACTAAATAAACAACAATGAAGCTAAGTAAATTGTATCCGCTTCTCGCTTTGCCGCTTTTGATAGCCTCATCATGCAGCAAAGAAAAGTCATCGGTAACCGGATGGAACTACAACGACTCTAAGAACGGAGGCTTTGAAGTGACCAAATATCAAGGACAAGAAACAGGTCCCGGACTTGTTTATGTTCAGGGTGGTACCTTTGTAATGGGAAACACGGAGCAGGATGTAATGTTTGAATATCACAACGTTCCCCGCAGAGCAACTGTTTCTTCTTACTACATGGATGAAACCGAAGTAGCCAATGTTCACTACCGCGAATATTTATACTGGATGGTTCGTGTTTTCGGAACAGATTTCCCAGATGTTGTAAAGAAGGCTTTGCCTGATACATTAGTTTGGAGAGATGAGTTAGCTTACAACGAGCCATACGTAGAGTATTACTTCCGTCACCCGGCTTATGATTTTTATCCGGTGGTAGGTGTTAACTGGTTACAAGCAAATGACTTTGCTTCTTGGAGAAGTGACCGTGTAAATGAAAGAATTTTGATTGCTAAAGGTGTGTTGGCTGAAAACCCTTCGCAAGTTGGTAACGATAACTTTAATACTGAAGCATACTTAGTTGGTCAATACGAAGGCGCAGCCGGAAAGAGACCTGTAAAAGATTTGAACCCACAAGGAACAGGAACCCGTCACGTACGTTTGGAAGATGGTATCATGCTTCCGAAGTATCGTTTACCAACAGAGGCTGAATGGGAATATGCAGCACTTGGTTTAATTGGAAACCAACCGGCAGCATCTGAAGAAAGAATCAGCGACCGCAGAATTTATCCATGGAACGGAACATCTACTCGTTATCCTAAATCAGGACAATGGCAAGGTGAGTTCTTGGCTAACTTCAAGAGAGGACGTGGTGATAACATGGGTATCTCCGGTAAGTTGAACGATAACGCTGATATTACTGCACCGGTTAAGTCTTTCTG
Source organism: Chitinophaga pinensis (assembly GCA_945867505.1). GTDB lineage: Bacteria > Bacteroidota > Bacteroidia > Chitinophagales > LD1 > Bog-950. Next base: position 1,451 of record CAMBIM010000232.1, on the reverse strand, counting down.
GCCAAACGATTTTGGTTTGTATAACATGAGCGGTAACGTAAACGAGTGGGTATTGGATGTTTACCGTCCAATGACAACTTCTGATGCGAATGATTTCAGAACTTTCCGTGGTAACCAATTTAAAACAAAAGTATTGGATGCTGATGGCAATCCGGTTGAGAAAGATTCTTTAGGAAAAATTCAATACCGTGATGTTACGCAAGAAGAAAGTGCTAACCGCAGAAACTACCGCAGAGGCGATGTTAGAAATAACGTTGACGGTGATGAAACTTCAAACGTTGATTACAAACCGGGTCAATCTTCTTTAATTGATGATAACGCTCGCGTTTTTAAAGGCGGAAGCTGGAAAGACAGAGCTTATTTCCTATCACCGGGAACAAGAAGATATTTAGATCAATCGCAAGCTACGGATGATTTAGGTTTCCGTTGTGCCATGGATAGAGTAGGTTCTCCATCGGGTAAAACCATGAAGAACGGCAAGGGCGGAAATAACTTCCCAAGCGAAAAAGGAAAAAGAAAAATGAAAGGGTAAACCAACCTTTAACCAAATACAAAAATCCCTCGAAATCTTTCGGGGGATTTTTATTTTCAGTCTATGCAAATCGAAACTCTTTATAAATTATTCTTAGCCTCAACCGGAGTAACTACCGATACCCGAAATATTGGAAAAGGAAATATATTTTTTGCTTTAAAGGGCGATAAATTCAACGCCAATGAGTTTGCCGAAGAAGCATTGAATAAAGGTGCCGGATATGTGGTTGTAGATGAGTTGGGGAACGAAGACTGGAAGAATAAATTTGGTGTGCGTATGATATTAGTGGATGATGTTTTAAAAACATTGCAACAATTGGCGGGCTATCATCGCATACAATTAAAATGCCCGGTAATTGCAATTACGGGTAGCAATGGTAAAACAACCACCAAAGAATTAGTAGCTGCTGTTCTATCTAAGAAGTATAAAACTTATGCTACTAAAGGCAACCTGAATAATCATATCGGCATTCCGCTTACACTGCTTTCTATTAAAAGCGATGTGGAGTTTGCTGTGATCGAAATGGGGGCAAACCATCAGGGCGAAATTGCTTCTTACTGCGAATACGTAAAGCCCTATTACGGATTGATTACAAACGTTGGGAACGCGCACTTAGAAGGCTTTGGTGGATTTGAAGGAGTAGTAAAAGGAAAGACTGAGTTGTATCGTGATATTGCAAAGCGCAACGGAAAAGTTTTTGTAAACAGCGAGAACGAAATATTAGTTAGCAGTTGGCAATCGGCAGTTGACAACAATACCCCTTCAGTTACTTACGGTAAATCTACTTCTGCTTTTTGCAAAGGCGAAGTTGGTGATAGCAAAGAGTTTCTCTCTGTTATTGTAGATGGCTTTTCTATTCCGACAAACCTTGTTGGCGTGTACAATTTCGAAAACGTAATGAGCGCTGTTTGTATTGGAA
>CAMBIM010000231.1 GCA_945867505.1 Chitinophaga pinensis | reverse complement strand
AAATCGGAAACGGTAAACGTTTTAAAAATATCGCCCTCCGTCAACAGCTTTTTTAAATGCTGAAAACGCTCTGCCATAAAATACAACTCTACGGGGAAGGCATGACGTGCCGGGTCTTTATAAAAGCCGGGCAGAAAAGGATTGTCTTCAAACTGCTCCAAAATCAACTTGCCGTTATTATCGCGCGATAGTTGTTTGGCCAACGTAGTTTTGCCCGCACCTATGCAACCCTCTATGGTGATAAAATTGTATTTGAATGGTTGAGTGATAATTGAAAATTTAAAACGGAAGATTAAAAATTAATACAAACTAAATTCTTTTTACCAGCGAAGTATCATTACAGTTCTGCAATAATTCATTTACTGTTTTATTTAAAACCGGATGCACAAACTCCGCTGCAATTTCATTCAAAGGTGCTAAAGTAAACCTGCGTTCATGCAAAAACGGATGCGGCACTTTTAGTTCTTCGGTGTCTAAAACATCATTGCCGTAAAACAGAATATCAATATCAATTACCCGTGGCCCCCACTTTACGGTTTCTACTCTGCCAATTTCTTTTTCTATTGCTTTAAGTTGAAGAAGAAGTTCTTTCGGAGCAAATGATGTTTCTATCAGCACCGCCTGATTAATAAAAGCGTTTTGCTCATTCAATCCCCAGGCTTCGGTTTCGTAAAGGGCAGATTTTTTTAAAATTTTACCACAGCGTAATGCAATCCATTCACAAGCCTTTTCAAGGTTGCCGAAGCGGTCTGTTTCATTCGAGCCGAGTAGTAAATAAACGTTCTCCATACGTTTTCAAAAGTATTATTATTGCCATCCAATTAAAATTTCAGTTCAACCTGTTCGTCAAACAAACAAAAATATCACATGAGACAATTCTTCAAGTTCGTATTTGCCACTATTACAGGCCTGTTCCTGTTCATACTGCTTGGCATATTTATTCTGGCGGGCATTGCCGCATCTGCCGGTAAAGAAAAGAAGGCAACTGTTGCCGCCAACTCTGTTCTTAAGCTCGATTTGAATTATGCTATTCCTGAAAAAACAAACGACAATCCGTTTGCGGGGATGAGCATCTTCAACTTAAAGCCATCGAAGAAGGCTATTGGCTTAACTGAAATTCGCGAGAGCATTGCTAAAGCAAAAAAGGATGATAACATTAAGGGTATTTACATGGAACTTGGACTGAACGATAACGGTCTGGCTACGCTGGAAGTTATCCGTCAGTCGCTGGCAGATTTCCGCAAGAGCGGAAAGTTTGTTTATGCCTATGGTGAAGTGCTGAATCAGAAGTCATACTATTTGGCTACTGCTGCCGATAAAATTTTCATCAACCCGCAAGGTGGAATGGAGTTGAAAGGTTTTGGCCGCGAGATTATGTATTACAAAGGTATGTTCGATAAGTTGGGCATTGAAGTGCAGGATTTTCACTGCGGTGCTTTCAAGAGTGCTATTGAGCCTTTCATTCGCACCGATATGAGCGAGCCAAATCGCAAACAGTTGATGAACATTTATGGCGATGTATACAACCAGTTCTTAGTAAACATTGCGAAAGAAAGAAAGCTGGATACTGCCGACCTGAACAAGATTGTAAATAATTTATCGGCTGAATCTGCTCAAAAAGATAAGGAGTTGAAGTTGATTGATGATGTGTTGTATTACGACCAGGTGTTAGATTTATTGAAAGAGAAAGTTGGTGTAGACAAGAAGAAGGATTTAGAATCAATTGAATTAGCCAAGTATGCTTCTACTTTGGAGAAAGATTTAGAATCATCGAACAAAGTAGCAGTAGTATATGCCGAAGGTGAAATTGTAGATGGCGAATCAGAAGATGGTAAAATTGGCGGTGAGACTTTCTCTAAACTAATACGCAAGTTGCGTAAGGATGAAAAAGTAAAGGCGATTGTATTGCGTGTAAACTCACCGGGAGGAAGCGCCTTGGCCAGCGATGTTATGTGGCGCGAATTGGTTTTGGCTAAAAAGGAAAAACCATTGGTAGTTTCGTTTGGAGATGTAGCGGCATCGGGTGGTTATTACATAGCTTGTATGGGCGATAGAATTTACGCTCAGCCAAATACTATTACCGGTTCTATTGGTGTATTCGGTTTGTTGCCAAATGCTAAGAAGTTTTTTAATGAAAAACTGGGTATTACCTTCGATGAAGTAAAAGTAACCAAGCACGGTGTATTGGGTGGTTTAACTAAACCTTTGGATGCCGAAGAAATGGCTTTTGCTCAACGCAATGTAGAAAAGACTTACCGCGAATTTAAACAGCGCGTGGCGGAAGGTAGAAGCGTGGTTAAAAAAGACGTAAACGGTGTGGCGTTAGATACTGCCTACATTGAAACCATTGCACAAGGCCACGTTTGGACCGGTAACCAGGGCATTGAGAATGGTTTAGTGGATGAGATTGGCGGATTGGATGAAGCCATTGCTTACGCAGCCAAAAAAGCTAACCTGAAAGATTACCGCACTAAAGCATATCCGGAAGAAAAATCGTTTGCTGAAAAGATTACCGAAAGCTTTGCTGATGCAAAGGCAAATGCTATAAAAGAGCAATTGGGCGACCAATACGAAGTTTACAAAACTTTGGAGTGGGTAAAAAAGAGCAAAGGATTACAGATGAGAATGGTGTATGATTTAGGATTGTAAGAACTACTTAACTATAAAAACAAAAGGACGCAATTGCGTCCTTTTGTTTTTATGTCAGGCTGAGCGTAGTCGAAGCATTTATCTCACAAACTCCAAACGCATACCCATTTGCCGTTCATCAAACTGTTCGTTGCGGTAAACGGGGTAGCCGTTTACAAAAGTAGTAATTACCTTACCGGTAAACTCTTTGCCATTAAACGGGCTCCAGCCGCATTTATACAAAACGTTTTCGCTGTCTTTAACCGTATATCTCTTCTTCAAATCAACCAGCACCATATCGGCAAAGTAACCTTCGCGGATGTATCCACGGTCCTTTACGTCAAAGCAAATAGCCGGTGCATGGCACATCTTTTCTACAATCTTCTCTAAAGAAATTTTTCCCTGCTGATAAAAATCCAACATCACGTTTAATGAATGTTGAATAAGCGGTAAACCCGATGGTGCTTTTAAATACTTATTCGCTTTTTCTTCTGCCGTATGTGGCGCATGGTCGGTAGCTATTACATCTAACCTATCATCCAACATGGCTTCGAACAATGCTGCTTTATGATGCGCTTCTTTAATGGCAGGGTTGCACTTTATTTTACTACCTAATCTTTCGTAATCGCTTTTATCGAACCATAAGTGATGCACACAAATTTCGGCAGTAATGCGTTTCTCCTTCAGCGGAATATCGTTACGGAAAAGCTTTAGTTCATCGGCTGTAGAAAGATGGAACACATGCAGACGGCTGTTGAATTTCTTCGCCAGTTCAACGGCATAAGAAGAAGAATTCAAACAAACTTCCTCGTTGCGTATTTCAGCGTGACATTCCATGGGAATATTCTCGCCATACTTCTGCTTATAAAGTTCGGTGCGTTGCTTTACCAGTCTGTCGTCTTCGCAGTGCGTGGCAATCAGTATATCGTTTCGTTCTCTGAAAATGCGTTCCAACACTTCGGGTTCATCTACCAGCATATCGCCCGTGCTGCTGCCCATAAATATCTTGATCCCGCAAATCTTGGTTTTATCCACCTTCATCAACTCGCTAATGTTGCTGTGGTTAGTGCCCATGTAAAACGAATAGTTAGCCAGCGATGTGCGGCTGGCTATTTCGTATTTCTGTTCCAGCAGTTCGATAGTGCAGGCAGGCGGGTCGGTGTTCGGCATTTCCATAAACGTGGTAGTGCCACCGGCAATTCCGGCACGCGCCTCGGTATAGATATTCGCTTTGTGTGTAAGACCCGGTTCGCGGAAGTGAACCTGGTCGTCAATAATGCCGGGCATCAGGTGCAGACCGGAAGCATCTATCTCGTCTACTTTAAATTTTACATCAAAAGAAGAATCAACGCGCTCAATGCGTTGGTTGCGGATAAGCACATCCTGCGATAAAATTTTTCCTTCGTTAATAACCTGCGCATTGCGGATAATATAGTCGCTCATAGTATTTATTAGGTGCGCGAATTTAGAAATCTTCTACTCCAACTCCCCGTCTACCGCTTGCTTCTTTAAAGAGTGCGCCAGGTCTTTACCCAAGTAGCCATCTATCACTTTATGCACCAGATAGATAACCGGAGTAAGCAACACGGCTGCCGTGCATTTGTAAATGTAGTTGACAATGCCCACAGCAAACACCATGTTCAGCGACCACTGACCGGGCTGCCCCCGCTTGAGTAAATAGAAAGCTACGAAGAGCACAATAAAACTATCGATGAGTTGCGAAACCAAAGTAGAGC
>CAMBIM010000230.1 GCA_945867505.1 Chitinophaga pinensis | reverse complement strand
AAACTTCGCGAATGTTTATTTTCTCTTTGCGCAGTTCGGCAGGCTTATTTTTTCTATCAAATGTTTCTAGTATGGCAGTAAGATTAAAGGTTTGAATCTTTGCTTTACCATTAATACCCAATACCACTTCGTTTGCTTTTCGTTTGGTGCCGAGATTATAGATGTAAGCAAACAGATTTTCAATGCTACCGGTAAAGTTGAAATCGGTGCCCAATAAATTGATTGTAAAATCTTTAGCTTCTATTAACTGGCTTTCGTATTTCAAAAGTCCATTTATGTTGCCATAAGTAACTCCGCTTTGGCGGAACTCCACTTCGCTCAACTTAAACTCACCGCTGCCGGTAAGGGTGGAGTTTTCGGTGTCAGTAAAATCCTCTTTCCTTCCTTTTAAGTGAAAACTATTGAAGGTAACTGTGCCATCTAAATCTTGCAAAACAGAATCAGGAATAAATGTGGCCACTTCGGTAAGGTGCAAAACTCCATTAGCGTAAAAGTCAAACGTAGGGTTTGAAAGATTATTTAACGTCAACTTGAAATTGAAAGGCAAATCGTTCAACGTGCAATTAAAATTGCTGATGATTATTTTGTCGTTGCCGTTTTCATCGCGCTCGTATTTCGCTGATGCGTTTACGTTTTTCAACAGCTTGTTGTAGTTTCCAAGTTTAAGCTCACTGTCTTTTAAACTTGCACTTATATTTACTTTAGGAAAAGAAGTCTTGCTCACCACACCTTTTACATCGGCACATATTGAATACTCTCCGCTGCCATCTGCATGTGCAAAGTTGGCTTTATACTTTTCAGGTAAGAGCGTGAATAGTTTTTGAATATCCTTGCCTTCGTTCAGGAATTTGAAATCGAGTTGTGTTCCGTTTTTAAGCGAAGCAAAAAAGCCGGTAATGCTGAACGCGGTTTCATCTATAGAAATTTCTCCTTTCTTGAAATTGTATTTATTCTTCGCCTTGTTTACCTCAAGCGTAATTTCGGCAGTAATATTTTTGCCTACTAAAAACTCTTCACCATTGGTTGAAAGACGATTAACCAAGATCTTACTCTTGGTATAAAGCAGAAAGTATTTGTCTTTAAAATTACCAGCAAGCAAAACTTCGTTCAGCTTTACATTTATGTTTACGGCTTGCGTTTTATCTATGAAGGTAAACTTTATGCCTTTTACTTCTGCTTTCTTTAGCTGAATAGATACTTTCTCTTTCCCATCGCTCTTCGTTTCTTTTAGAATTTCGAAATTTGTTTTACCGCTTTCATTCTTGTATAAATTTAGTTCTCCATCGCGCAACACTATTTTCGAAAACTCTATTTCGTTTCCGAACAAACTGTAAATGTTACACAGGAAAGAAACCTCTTCGGCTTTCAATAACTTCTTTTTGCCGGTTTGCAAACGGTCGTCAATACTTACTTTATTAAATGTAAGCGAAGCATAAGGAAAGTGTTTTAACAGCGAGAAATTTATTTCGCCTTTTACTTGCACCGGCACAGTAATCTGTTCGTTTATCTCGGCAACTATTCGTTGCTTTATTTTATCTTCAAGCAACCAAGCGGCTATAAGGGCAAGAAACACCAAGGCAATAACAAACACAGGAATACCGATAAGAATTTTCATCCAACCTGCCATTCGCTTTTTAGGTTGTTGTATTTGCTCTGCCTGTTCCATTTTTATTTACATCATCGCTCTTTGCATAACGCAACTTGGGGTTTTAAATTTCAATCTACCTTATTAAGAGTGCTAAACAGTATAGCGCAGTAATAATAGTGCGATTTATAAAAAACTACTTTAGCTACTTGCCAAAATATGAACATGAAAAAGTTATTTGCTATAATCATTCTTAGCCTTGCTGTTGCTCATTTTTCTTTTGCACAAGGCAATGAAAATATTCAGCCCAAGAGTTTCAGTTTTTCTTATTCTGAAACACCTGAAATTATTCTCCCTGAATTTGTTACGACTGCTGCCGAGGAAGCAGATATTACCGATGCGAAGACTGGGAAGCTTCCTAAGTTTTCTCGCTCTATCAGCACCAACATTACTTTAGCTACTGCCGGTAAATGGACATTACTACCAACCGGTGACCGTATTTGGAAAGTGCAAATTACTTCTGCCGGTGCTTTGGGTTTAATTCCGCTTTTCGATAAACTGTATTTGCCCGAAGGGGCGTTCTTGCATATTTATATGCCGCAGCACGAAGAAGTAATTGGTGCGTTTACAAATGATAATACCCTTGAGCCACGTGCTTTTTGTGCTGGCCTAATACATGGCGAAACGTGTATAGTAGAATATTTTGAACCTACTTCGCAGCGAGGGAAAGGCATAGTAAGTATAAACCAAGTGGGTCATGCTTACCGGTGGGTTACTCATCTTAAAAATACTACCAATGCAAGTGCGTCTGGTTCGTGCCAGGTGAATGTAGCCTGTTCAGAAGCTGCCAATTGGGCAAGCCAGATCAGAGGCGTTGCAAGAATATTAGTAGTGGCGGATAATGCACAAGGTTATTGTAGCGGCTCTTTGGTGAATAACACACAACAAAACTGCATGCCTTATTTTTTAACCGCGCAACATTGCAGCGAAGGTGCTACAGCTAATGAATACAGCCAATGGGTTTTCTACTTTAACTATCAGGCAAGTTTGTGTGCAGGCACTACTGGTCCTGAGAACAAAACCGTAAATGGTTGCACTAAAGTAGCCGACAGCTATGATAACGGTGGCGATACAGGCTCCGATTTTTTATTGCTTCAATTAAGCAGCACTCCGCCAATTTCTTATAATGTTTATTACAACGGGTGGGATAAAAGCAACACAGCGCCTACTTCGGGCGTTTGTATTCATCACCCGGATGGGGACATAAAAAAAGTATCAACCTATACGCAAACCGGCAACAGTACTTCATGGAATGGCACTGTACCGGATACGCATTGGGAAGTGCAATGGGAGGCTACAACCAATGGACATGGCGTTACCGAAGCCGGTTCATCTGGGGCACCATTATTTAATAACGCAGGTTTAATTGTGGGAACTCTTACGGGAGGTAATTCGTTTTGTAACAGTCCTAACGATCCTGATTTGTTTGGTAAGGTTTCTTATGGCTGGGTTTCTAATGGAGCTACAGATCAATTACGGATAAAGCCATGGCTTGACTCCAACAATACGGGTGTGTCCAATTTAACAGGAACAAATGCACCATGTTTGAATACTTCAATAACAGATGTTCTAAACTCTGCAGCGGTGAAAGTTAACCCTAATCCATCTGGCGGTAGATTTGTTTTAGAGTTTGATACAGACGAAGAAAAGAGCATTCGCGTGATGGACGCGTTGGGAAGAATAATTATGGAAGAAAAGGTGAGTGAAAGAAATTTCAGCCTAAACCTTTTAAACCAAAATAGAGGAATTTACTTGTTACAGGTAGAAACTAAAACAGGAAGATTGGTTCAGAAACTTGTGATACAGTAAAAAACTAAGAAGGCATTATCTTCAAAATTTCATCTAACTGACTACCGTTTAGGAATTTGTTTTTGTAGCCTTTTACTTCCGGGGTTTGCTTGGCCTTTTCAGCATCGTCAGGGTTGATGGAAGAGGTAAGTATGATTAAAACAATCTTGTTTTTTATTTCTTCGTCCAGCTGGTTATATTTTTCAAGAAATGACCAACCATTCATTTTAGGCATGTTCAAATCCAGAAAAATAATTTCGGGTAAAGGATGTTTGCCTTTAATACAGGTGTTCAGATATTCGAGTGCTTCTACTCCGTTGCAGGCTTTGTCTACATGCTCGGCAAAGTTGTTTTTGCGGATGAGCTTTTCCTGAAAGAAGTTTGCATCATCATCATCGTCTACCAGTAAAACTCTGTTAATTTTTTTCTTCATCCGTTATTAGGTTAAAATGGTAAAGTAAAAAGAACTGCCTTTATCCGGTACTGACTCCACCCAAATATTTCCGTGGTGCAACTCTACAATTTTCTTGCAATATGCTAAACCAATTCCACTTCCCGCATATTCGTTTCGGTTATGCACCCGCTGAAACAAACCGAATATCTTTTCTTTATCCACATCTTCAATGCCTATTCCATTGTCACTGAATTTAAACGTCCAAATGCCTTTCGTAAATTCTGCCGACACACAAATTTGGGGATTAGTTTCCTTTTTCCTGAATTTAATTGCATTACTTAACTGGTTTTGAAAAAGTTGTTTCAGTTCCAGCGGGTAAGCCATCAAAACAGGTAGAGGTTTTACTTCAATTGCTGCATCACTATTTTGTAGCTGTAAATTTAAATCGGCTAAAACTTCGGTTATTATTTCGTTGCAATCTACCTGCTGTAATTCTTTTATCTTACTTAACCTTGAATAATCAAGTAATCCTTTTATCAATTCATCCATACGCAC